>JBLIZK010000448.1:0-6008 GCA_048859825.1 Paludibacter sp. | reverse complement strand
GTTTCCAACTCCTGAATCTCAGTAATACGAGCTTTTTTGATGCCTTCAGGCATACTGTCTTGTTTTTGTTGAAATTCTTTGATTTTCACATTGTATTCATCCTGCATTTTAACAATTTCAGATTCATACTGTTTGCCCATCGCATCTACTTCTTTTTCGATATTTGCAATTTCAGGCATCAATGAAATAATTTCCTGTGAGTTGATATGGCCTAGTTTACTTTCCTGTGCAAACAAACCAAATGGTAAAGCGCAAAGCGCAATAATAACAATTTTTTTAATCATTTTATTTTTCCGAATTTTGATGTTTATTTATTCTTTTTTTGAACGGAATACAAAGTTAAAAAATTATTTTGAATAACCTAACTTCTGTAATACCTGATCGCTTATATCGATTTTTGGCGAAGTAAAAATGATATTAACCGATGAACTTTTATCAAACACCATCGCTAAATCCTTTTCTTTACTTATCTCCTGAATTGCAGCAAACACCTCATCCTGAATTGGTTTCATAAGGCTTTGACGTTTTTTAAATAATTCACCATCCACCCCAAAATACTTTTTCTTCAGTTCATTGGCCGCTTTTTCCTTCGCTACTATTTCCTCTTCACGCTTCACCTTCATTTCGTCTGACAGAAAAACCAGTTCAGTCTGGTAGTTTTTGTACATTTTTTGCACTTCCTGCATTTGCAATTCTACCTCAGATTGCCATTTTTTTGAAACCTGATTAATTTGCTCGTTGGCCGTTTCGAATGATGGAATATTTTTCATTATATATTCCATATCAACCATAGCAAATTTTTGAGCCGAAAGTGATAGCGATACACCTACCACTACTAATAAAGACAATAATAACCTTTTCATAAAAATTATTTTTTTACATTTTACTGAAAATTATTTTTCAGATTAAAGTTAACATTACAAATTCTTTGCCAAAATTTTCACAGATATAATATCATTCAAAAAAAACTGTCCATTATTAATGGTTCGGAACATTACAATTCCTGACCCAATACAAAGTGGAATTGGCTTCCTCCACGCTGTCCGTCAACACCTTTATCAAAACCATAACCCCAGTCTATACCCATCATACCAAACATAGGTAAGAAAATACGCACACCAACACCTGCCGAACGTTTCAAATCAAAAGGATTGTAGTTTTTAAGCGCATTGAAACTATTACCAGCTTCGAGGAAAGTTAAGAGGTATATAGTAGCCGACTGCTCCAACGAAAGTGGGTATCGTAACTCCATTGTAAATTTATTATATAAATAGCCGGCATACGATAAAGTTGTTGGATCCTGAGGTGTAAGCGCCCCGCTTTCGTAACCACGCATGGCAATATAATCGGTACCATAACTTGTATAAGCCGACATACCGTCGCCACCCATGTAGAAAGTTTCAAAAGGAGATTTTACCAGTTTATTGTAGTGCCCCACATACGAGAACATCGCACGCGTCATTAAAATAAGCTTATTTGCCGGATCAAGTGGCGTGAACGTCTTTCCTGAGAAAGTCCATTTATGGTACTCAATCCATTTATACTTTTCCTGATCTGTAAGTTCAGAGTCGGTGTAATCAATTCCATTAAACGACGAATACGGAGGTGTAATCTTCAGACCAAGCGAAAAAGATGAACCTGAACGCGTAAAAATCGGATTATCAATAGAATTACGGCTAAGTGTCAGGTTTAAACTTAGGTTATTAAAGTTACCCTCAGTAATAGGGAACATTGAACGATACCAACCTTTGAGCATAAATAACTGATAAGATAATTCGCCATAAAATGTAAAATAATCGTCGGGCCAACTTAAACGCTTTCCATAGCCCACGGTAGCCCCAAGTGTACGCATATATTTATCAGGGTCGTAATTAAGCGTATAACCATTGTCGTAACCATAACTGCTACCATAACTACTTCCATAGCCATATCCACTGTAATAACTCGATTGTATACTATTTAAATAACGATCGGCTATGGTTGACTGACTGGAATAGTAAATAGAGGTCGACAACGAGTTAGGACGTTTTCCACCAAGCCATGGCTCTAAAAACGACATACTAACAGATGTGTATGATTGTCCGTTGGTGCGGGCATTGATTGAAAATGTTTGACCTTCGCCCTGCGGTACTATACGATAAGTTTCAGGTTTAAAGAGATTTTGTATAGCAAAATTG
Organism: Paludibacter sp.; assembly: GCA_048859825.1. Lineage (GTDB taxonomy): Bacteria > Bacteroidota > Bacteroidia > Bacteroidales > Paludibacteraceae > Paludibacter. The sequence goes on along the minus strand of JBLIZK010000448.1, from coordinate 3,831 downwards.
CTGAATTTCAAACCAATACTTCCCACTATACCTGTAGCTCCCCATCCGGCAGAAAACTCCACCTGATCGCTACCTTTGGTTTCCAAATTATATGTAATATCTACAGTACCCTCTTCCTGGTTGGGTTGAATATCCGGACGAAGTTTTTCCTGATCAAAGTGTCCCATTTGAGCTAACTCACGGAGCGAACGCATGATATCGGACTGACTATACAACTGCCCCGGCTTGGTGCGTAGTTCGCGGCGAACAACGTGCTCGTATACACGAGTATTCCCTTTAATATTGATTTCGGAAATAGTAGCAGGTTTACCTTCATACACACGCATTTCGAAATCAATAGAATCGTTTTCAATCATAACCTCTACCGGCTCAATTTGCGAGAAAAGATATCCTCTATCCTGATATAGTTTACTTACAGCCTCATTTTCATCGGTTTGCAAACGTTCCATCAGGTGTTTCTGGTTATATACATCTCCTTTTTTAATCCCAAGAGTCATATCCAGATAATCGTAAGGATAAATTGTATTTCCAATCCATTTTATATTACGGAAGTAATATTTTTTACCCTCATCTACTGTCAAATAAACGATAACACTTTTATCGTCGAATTTCACCACACTGTCAGCCACAATATATGCATCGCGATGACCAATTTCATTGTATTTATCGATCAGTGCAACTTTATCTTTTTCGTACTCTTCGCGAACAAATTTTTTGGTGCGGAAGAAATTACGCCAGTTATTGTCGTTTGTTTTCTTCATGACCTTGTTTATTTTGTTAAACGATAGCACATTATTTCCATTGACCACAATCTGGTGAACTTTGGTTTTTTGTTTTTTATCAACTACCACATCAACTATAACATGTCCGGCTTTGTTCGGGTCATTCTTCTGATACACATTAGCTTCAACACTCAGAAACCCTTTTTCCTCCATATATTTCTTGATAACTTTTTTAGCTTTATCCGAAATATTAGGTGTGATTTGATTTCCTTTTACAATGCCTAATTTAACTTCCAAATCTTCAATTTCGCCTTTTTTGAGACCTGAGAAGTTAACTTCAGAAACTCTTGGACGTTCTTTAAGAGCAATGTTCAAGTAGATTTTATCATCAACAATTTTTGTTGCATAAATTTTTACGTCAGCAAATAATCCCTGTTTCCAGAAGCGCTTTACTGCATTCGTAACAGCCTCACCCGGGACCGCAATACGATCGCCAACGGTCAATCCGGAAAAACCAATCAACACAAAATCTTCGTAGTTAGCAGCACCAGTTACTGTAATGCCTGCGATTTCGTATTTTGGAGCAGCGCTCGAATACTCAATCAGCGGAATAGTGTCGGAAGTGGTGTTTACTTGAGCAAATAAATGAGCGGATAAAATCAGCAGTACAAAAGGAATGAGTTTTTTAAATTGCATATTATAAGCAGTATATCAGAATGTGCATTAATTATTTAGTTTTTCCGAAACGACGATCGCGACCTTGATAATCGCAAATTGCCTCATAAAAGTTTTCTTTTCTGAAATCAGGCCAATGGATTGACGTAAAATACAATTCAGTATAAGCCATTTGCCACAAAAGGAAATTGCTAATACGCGTTTCTCCACTTGTACGGATCATTAAATCCGGGTCAGGAATAGATTTAGTGGTCAGAAAACCGGAAATCATTTCGTCAGAAATGTCCTGTGGCTGTAAAATTCCATCTTTTACTTGCTGTGCGATTAACTGCATAGCGTTACGTATTTCCCAACGCGATGAATAACTCAACGCCAATACCAGACTTAAACCGGTGTTCTCCGATGTTTGGTCAATACAAGTTTGAAGCTTAATACGAGCATTAACCGGCAAACGAGTTAAATCACCAATTGCTAACAAACGTACATTATTCTTATTCAATGTGGGCGTTTCTTTTTCAATTGTATCAATAAGGAGCTCCATAAGAGCATCCACCTCTGCTTGCGGCCGTCCCCAGTTTTCGGTAGAAAATGCGTAAAGAGTCAAATAACCTATACCGATTTCAGCAGCAGCTTCAGTTACTTCACGTACCGAAACAACACCATTTTGATGTCCGAATATCCGATCATAACCTCTTTCTTTTGCCCAACGTCCATTTCCATCCATGATGATGGCCACGTGACGAGGTAAACGCTGAAAATCAATTTTTTCCTTAAAGGACGACATATATTAAATTAGTATGTTAATTATCTCAATAATTGTATCACCTGTTATACTGCAAACAATCGCATTGTTTTTTCCAGATATTCAGCGTGATAGCTATTTTAAAATTCGAAATCCAATCGTTATTAAACAGATTTGAACCATTTAATCCAGAGTTATTGTTCAGGGCACTTATCCCTTCCATTTTATCGGTCAACAACAGAGTATGTGTCCAGATAAAATTGATATTGAGACGCTGCCCCCACATTATTTTATATCCTATCCCCATAGGATAACTAAAATGAAATTCCGTGTTGGTACCTTCACTATTTGTATAAGGAATAAGCATACCTCCCACCCCTGCTGCAATGTAAAATGTATGTTTTCGGCTGTTGGGTTTATACACTTTATCCTCGTGATCGAAGAAATTATATTCACCCATTACATTAAACTCATTTACAACATTTTCAAAAGCAGTGGTACCGTTACCACCTTTGACTTTAGTATTGTCCCACTGAACTGACAAAGCGTAACGTGGAGTTAGTTTATGTCGGTATATAAGCCCAAAGTCTGGTTGGATATTTGTAAATGGTTTGTTAGTGGCATCGCCCAAATAGTAAGAACCACCTACCGAAACACCAATTTCAGCATTATAATCTGTTTGCGCAATCGTATTTGCTGCAAAAATTAACATCAAGAATACATGGAAAGCACTAATTATTTTCGACTTCATATTAACTGAATAATAAAATTAATTAGTATAACAACGAAAAATATGTGCATTCATTTTATATTCTTTCGGAAAATCATCAACAAAAGTAATGATTATCTTTTAAACATTTCGGAATGAGTGATTCATAGAGTTTTTATTTAACATAATATTGCATTCCTATTTACAATGTAGCATTCGAATAATTGTAAAGCAAAAAAATCTTTTTGTATATTTGAATCGAATACGGGTATTTAGTTAAAAAATAAGCTTTTTTGTGCAACAAATGACAGCCATTTCAAATTTCGCAACACTGGAACATACAATTAAACTTGCCTTTTTGCATTGTGTGTTTCAGTTAATAGCATCTGCCGAGGGTAATATTGATGAAGATCGCGACCACGAAGATATTTCCCTGGCTTTAAAAACAGTCGGAAACCTTTCAATTTACAATTGGGATGCGGCTTTGCGGTTAAACCCACATGATTGCTTTTATCACATTGGCAACCTGACAAATGAATTAAAATCTGAGTTTAAGCAAATCATTTATGAAATTGCGCAACATGGCACCAAGCCCAATCTTCGGAAAATTTGTGCCGATTCGCTGTTTGAGTTGTGCTCAATACCTTGATTTTATCAGGGCTTTGTAAGTTTTTCGAGATATATTTTTGCTGTCTTATCGCCTAAATTTACAGCTCTCTTAAAATCAGCAATTGCCAGTTTCTTATTTCCCGTATTGGAAAAACAAATGCCCCTGTTCAGATAAACCTGAGCATCTAAACGCCGATTATTGATAAATTCAGTATAATCGACAATCGCACTTTTATAGTCCTGCAAAACAAAATGACAGATGGCACGGCTCTTAAAATAATCAAAGTACAGGATTGATTTTTGAGGAATAGAGTCACTAAGTGATATTGCTTTGTCAAAAAAGCCTATGGCTTTACTGTATTCGCTTTTTAATC
>JBLIZK010000447.1:0-3222 GCA_048859825.1 Paludibacter sp. | reverse complement strand
TTGAGCGAAAATCGTTCAAAACGCAACTGAGCCCAAAGTGCCTGAGCAGACACTACAAATAGAAGCAAAATTTTAATTCTCAGTAAAAATACTTTACTCATAGATATTGTAAAAAAGGAAATAACTTTTTGATGTATAATTATATTCTATCTGATTTTATATAAAAATGAATTAAGATAAATATATACACCATATTATTTGTAAAGATAGTAACAAAAACAGCACTACGAATATCAGGGCACATTTTTTCCTCTTATTTGAATTGATATTGGACAGTAGGTTAGTATTTTGTACGTAATTTTGGCATAAATCAAATTTCATACTATGTCCCGAAATTACAACAAAATTAGTATATACCTTCTTGTGGTATTGTTCGCATGCAACCTTATGGCTCAGGAGCTTCCTTCAAAATCCGAAATTTTGAGCAAATTAAAACTTGGAAACGAATACTGGATGTCAGTCAACCCCGGTTATGGCAATAATCAGTGGGCCAGATCTGTGTATTTTATTGGCAATACCGAGTTTTACAAGATTTATCCAAACGATATGTATAAGCAATACACCGAAAATTGGTGTAAGCTAAATAACTGGAGCCTAAACGGAGGGACGCAAACGCGTAACGCCGACAACCAAACCTGCGGACAGGTATATTTTGATTTATATATGATGGACAGCATTAAACAGGATGCAAAAATTGTCGCCATCACTAGCAGCATAAACAACATGGCAAACAGCAATATATCTACTGATTGGTGGTGGATTGATGCATTGTTTATAGCCATGCCTGTATTTACTCGTTTTGGGATACAATCAGCCGACACTGTTTATTTGAACCGCATGCATCAGCTTTATAAGCATACTAAAGATAGCCTGGCCTTGTATAACTACAGTAAAGGATTATGGTATCGCGATGCCAGTTTTAAACCACCTTATTCAACCAAAAACGGAGAAGACAGCTTTTGGTCGCGAGGCAATGGTTGGGTTATAGCTGCCCATGCGCGTGTTTTGGAATTATTACCTGCTAATAATCCGCACCGCAACGAATACGTTCAAACCTTTCAGCAAATGGCCGCTGCACTGAAAATACGTCAACGCTCTGATGGTTTTTGGTATCCAAGTTTGGAGGATCCGAATGAGTTTAGCGGACCCGAAACAAGCGGAACTGCATTTTTCACCTTTGCTATTGCATGGGGTGTTAATAATCATTTACTCGACTCTGCCGAGTACCATCCTACTCTTGTAAAAGCCTGGGATGCCCTGAGTAATACCGCCCTGCAAAGCAATGGTTTTTTAGGCTACGTACAGGGAGTTGGTGCATCGCCTGCACAAGCATATGCCAACGTAACTCAGGATTCTGGTGTAGGAGCTTTCTTACTTGCCAGTAGCGAACTGCTCAAAATGACCAAAGGAGAATTGCCTGAACCCGGCAATTTCTATATCAAATCAGTAAATGTGATTGACAAAACACATCTGAGCATATACTTTTCGAAACCAACTGACACAACCACAGCTTTTCAAACGGAAAACTACGTACTGTCAAACGAAATAAGCATACTTCGTATAACCAAAGGAGCAAACTATAGCACTCTTTTAATCAACTGTTCGGAACTTGATTTGGGTAAATATCAATTATCCGCTAGATGGCTACACAGGTGCCACAATAACTGCCGTAGCAGTAGAGAAAAACGTACAATTCCTACTGAAAAACGGATTGAAGAACTTGCCTAAAAAAGGAAAATAATTCCAACAATTCAGGATTTTAACGTAGAATTATCCCTCAAAAACGTTCGCTGAAGACTCACAAAAAACCCGAAGTAGCAAACACAATGAATAATGTTTCAGCTGCTTCGGGTTTTCTTTAAAAGCTTATTTCCACTTTATACTCCACTTCTATTACTGCTTGTTTAATTTCCAAAAACTCTTTTTTGTTGCCAAAATCCGGAACAACATTTTTTTCGAGATATGTCAGATATGGAGCATCTTTGGTCATTGGCAAAAAGTAAAAATACATTTCGCTGGTTTTTAATGCTTCGGCATAGCGTTTCAACCCTACTGTCCATGGTTTACTGGTATAAATATCATCGGTTTGCAATTCACCGTTCATCATGCAGCCGGCTCTGTCGCCCCTATAATTGAAAGTAATATAAACATCATTCAGCCCCGTCCAATCGGCAAAAGGAGCTTTCAATACAAAATGCCTGTCGTCGGCCTGCGTAAGTTGAATAGCCTGTTGTACAGCAGGTAATGTAAGCATCCATTTGCTGATTGACTTTAATTCAGCAGGAATTTTACGAAGCGAACCTACCGAGGTAACAGCTTGCTTAATTGCCGGATACACTGTCAAAGTAGTAGAATCGGTACGCGACGTAAGTAACGAAAGATTTTTCCCTTCACCCAATACAACCCCATTACTGATAACCAGATTCGAATAGTTATTTCCCGCTAAATAGGCATTAAGAGCATCTTTAAACGGCAGAATTAAAATATTACATTTTTCGGTTTTCAGCTCACAAATACGGTTCGGAATAAATTGCAGCAAAGTATTTCCCGCCTTATTTGATTTCTTAAATCCATTTCCCGACACATTTACTTTGCCTCTGCATAATATTTCAGGCTGTATACCATCCACCGAAATCATTACATGGTAAATCCGCCCATGGTTCACAAAACGGCAATATGGCTGTACAGTAGCCATTTGTATAGCAAAGCCGTCGTATTCAACATTGAAAGGAAAAATGGCCGAAGCACCGGCCTTCAGGTCGAAAGTTCCCTCAGTTGGAAACGAAACCATACCGGTTTTAGTTTTCACAACTATTTTCTGATTCGTTAAATCAACGGCTTGTAAATGGTCCTGATAATTGTGCCTAAATAAATAACCTTTTTCACCATTACTACGAACAGCATAACGTAATGTTTGAAGGTTTGATGACTTAATAGTATCGTTCCCGTCGGGTAAAACAGGATAAAGCGGAGCCAAATCGGCCCCGTAGTGATTTAGAAAAGAATTCATAATTTTCAGACCATAAAAACCACTTCCGGCTTTACCAAACTCACCAATCGGAGCCTGATAATCGTACGATTTATGATTCAGTCCCCAACCTTCGGATAGGAAATGATTACCCACCGAAGGCGTAGTACCTCCATGATACATATAATATCCCAATCCATTGCTTCCGCTGCCAATGGTTCGCACCATCATAGGTAAAAAACTCTAGATCGGAA
>JBLIZK010000446.1:0-7421 GCA_048859825.1 Paludibacter sp. | reverse complement strand
CAATTTTAGGTTTACGTTCACTTTATTTCGCACTGAACGGAGTTATGCAGTATTTCAAATATCTGAAATATGCACTTGCATTTATCCTTTCGTTTATTGGTGTAAAAATGTGTATCAACGAGTTCGGACATCAATTCGGTTACGACATTCACATAGGCACATTTGTTTCGCTGGGTGTCATTATTGTGTCTCTTACCATTTCGATATTAGCCTCTGTGTTGGAAGAAAAAGTCCGCAAAAAGAGCTAAACTGTACAGCAGTAATAAAACATTCTGAACGCAAATTACGCAAATTCTCCGCTTATCTGACACAGTGGATGATTTACGTAATTTGCGTTCTTCTTTTTCCAAAAATCGTCTGCGTTTACTTCTGGAAAAACAGTACAAAAATTATAAATACAGCCATATAATAAAAAACCGGATATTTTGCGTATCTTTGCACCCGATTTAAAAACAAAGCGCGTCGGGAGTAAATATCCGAAATACACTGCATTAACCTTTGCAGTATGCTATCTGAGGGGTACACGTTACACACAAAACGAAATTATCGCCGGATAAAAGCTCCACTAACGTGTACTAAAAACATCAAAATGACATTCAGAGAACTAAATTTGAAGGACGACATCCTGTCGGCCATCGAAGAACTTGGGTACGTGCAACCTATGCCCGTACAGGAAAAAACCATCCCTTTTATGCTCGAGCAAACAGCCGACCTTGTGGCGCTGGCTCAAACGGGCACGGGAAAAACAGCAGCCTTTGGTCTGCCGGTGTTACACATGATCGATGCTTCGCAAAAGCAGGTGCAGGCACTTGTCCTCGCTCCTACCCGCGAACTATGTATCCAGATTTCGAACGACCTGAAAGGTTACTCGAAAAACATGCGCGGAATGCGTGTGGTACCTGTATATGGTGGTGAAGACATTCGTACACAACTAAAACAACTCGACACTCCGCCTCAAATTGTTGTGGCTACGCCCGGTCGTTTGATCGACCTGATTGAACGCGGAAAAGTTGAACTCGGAGCAATTAATTTCCTCGTGCTCGACGAAGCCGACGAAATGCTCAATATGGGCTTCAAGGAAGACATTGAAACCATTCTGCAAAAAACGCCTGAAACACGTCGTACCATGCTTTTCTCGGCTACAATGCCCAAAGAAATTGCATTGATCGCAAAACGTTACATGAAAAACTACGAGGAAATTACCATTGGTACCAAAAACTCGGGTTCGGAAAATGTAGCGCACATCTATTATGTATCGCAGGCCCGTCAGCGTTACCTCGTTCTGAAACGAATTGTAGATTTGAATCCTGATATTTACGGAATTGTATTTTGCCGCACCCGTCAGGAAACAAAAGAAGTGGCCGACAAGCTTATGCACGATGGCTACAATGCCGACGCATTGCACGGTGACCTTTCGCAGGCTCAGCGCGATACAGTAATGCAGAAATTCCGCATTCGTAACATTCAGTTGCTTGTGGCAACCGACGTAGCTGCCCGCGGACTTGATGTAAGCGATCTGACACACGTAATCAACTACAACCTGCCCGACGATGTAGAAATTTACACACACCGAAGCGGACGAACAGGTCGTGCCAATAAAAAAGGGATTTCGGTATCAATTATACATTCAAAAGAAAAATTCAAAATCAAAGACATCGAGCGTATGCTCAAAAAGGATTTTGAACAGCAACAAATTCCGAATGGTCTGGAAGTGTGCAAAAAGCAACTTTTCTACATGATCGACCGTATGGAAAATGTGGAAGTGAATGAAGAACAAATTGAACCATACATGGCTCAGATTATGAAACAGCTCGAATATCTGAGCAAGGAAGAAATTCTGAAACGTTTCGTATCGCTTGAGTTCAACCGCTTCCTCGATTATTACAAAGATGCCGAAGACCTGAATTATCACGAACGAAATGAACGTGGTTCGAGAGAACGTGGCGAAAGAGGTGACCGTGCTGAACGTGGCGACAGAAATGATCGTGGCGAACGCGGAGCTAAATCGGGCAAACGTATTCGTCTGAAAATAAATGTGGGCGAACGCGAAGGCATTAACGCCAAACGATTTCTCGGTATTATCAACGAAGTAACCAACGACAAATCAATCAGCATTGGCGCCATTGAAGTAACCAACAAATTCACATTCTTCGACGTATTTGCCGATCAGGCCGACAAAGTAGTGGCTGCATTTGCCAACGAACCCGACTATATAGTAGCTGAGGCCAAAGGAAGCAAAGCTGCCGATTCAGGAAAAAGCAAACCTGAATACCGTGCACGCAGAAGCGGTGGCAACGATCGCAGTGAAGGTCGCGATTATCGCGAAAAACGTGAAAGCGGAAGCCGTCCACGCCGCGACGATAGCCGTCAGGGTGGCGAAAAGCCATGGCGCAACAGAAGTCGGAAATAAGAACTTACTTTTTACAAGTATATACTTCACACCTAACAAGTTTCAAAAACCTGTTAGGTGTTTTTTTATGCATTAGTTTATATTATCTTTGTGAAACGCATGCAACAATATTAATCTGAATTGCATCGTAAAACTTAAAATCGCCAACATGAGAAAAAATTTATCATTCAAAGTACTTTTTGTTATCACAACTGTAGTTGTTCTAAACTCCTGCGGACTGCATTACACTTACACTTATCAGCCCGACGCATCAAAAACCGGAAAAATACTTCTGAAACCCACAAAAAGTACAAACGAAACCACATTCCGACTCAACGACAGCATTATTTTCAGCGAAAAAAGAGTAAAGTCGGTCACCATCGAAAACCTCCCCGATGGCAATTATTCAGTGCAATATACAGGCTTAAATTATTTATATTCCCAAAAAACAGACACAACTTACCAAATTGAAATAAAAAACGGGAATCCGGTAAGCGACACTATCACAATTACACCGGCAAAAAAAATATATCGTATTGCAGGTAGCATTGCTATCGCCGGAGCAGTTCTATTGTATTTGTCGTTATTTATATAAAAACCATTGACTATCATGAAGAAAATCCCTTTATTAATCCTCTCGCTATTAATTCTTTCGTGTTCTTCCGACTACAATTACTACCCAAAAGTATTTGAAGTATTAACGATTAAGAACGAAACCAACTTCGAGCTGTACTTTCTGAAAAACAACATTTATAATGAAGCAATTAAAATTGAAAGAGCCGGAGGTTCAATGATTGAAATATCTGGTTACGAATATGATTTATGGCTTTCGGAAGCACAATTCGAAGATTTTTTGTCGGATGTGATTATTTTCAGAGTAAATGACGAAAACGACACTGTGTATATCGACCCGGTTTATTACCGTAAAAAAACAAACTGGACATTACACACAGAATCGTACCACGATTGGGGCGAAATGAAAACCAATTACAACATACTCAACCTTAATTCCTCCATGTTTCTTACAAAAGAATAACTATGAATACACATTTCACAAAACTCTTTGTGGCAATAATCTACACTGTCGTTGCATTGCTCAATTCTTCGTGCACAACTTCTTACTATTTGCCACAAACACAAAACATTGTACCGTTCGATGAAAAAAACGACCTTCATATAAGCCTGAACGGAAGCCTGTTTAACGAACAGTTGGGAGCTGGCATCAGCTATGCCATTACCGACAATATCGGAGTTAGCAGTTCGTTTATGCGCTTCAATACTTCAAACTACGGCAATGATGATAAATTTCTGAAAGACTATATCATCACAAACGAATATATTCTGTACAAAAAATGGGAAAATAAATTTTACACAGCACTTAATACGGGTTATTCGTATGCTGATTTTAATGTAGGAAATCCTTATTACAAAATAAATATGCACCGTTTCTCCACACAACCTTCGGTGAGTTACTTCGCATACAAAGGCATCGGGCTGGGCCTTTCGTCACGCTTTTCATACCTCAACTACAATGTAAATATGTTGCAAAACAGCACTTACAACGACTACGACCGACTTATGTTTCACAATTATTTCTTTACACGCGAAATATCGATGCGCAATTGGTTGGTCATTGAACCAGCCGCCACATTGCTCATTCATACCGAGTTCGTGAACTTAGACATTCAGTGTAGCATTATCCCTGATTTGCTGAACAAAGGTGCAAACTTTGTCAGCCCGATAAATTTCTCTATGACATGGTCGTTTAATATCGGGAAATTTTTACTTTTTCCCCACGACAAATCGGGGAAACTACGCTGGAGCCTTTAACGACAACTATCATCGACTTAACAAAAACCCCTAAAATAACACAGAATTGAAGAAAATTATTATTACAATTACAGTATTGTTGAGTCAGTTTACGAGCTACGCAACCACAAAAATTTATTTGATACATGGGTATGGCGGCATTGGCATTGAAATGAAAGAGATCCAGAAAAGCATTGACAAAAAAGGATTTAACAGCGAGATATTTTCCTATCCAAGCCTGACAGAAGATGTGGATTCAGTAGGCATTTCGCTATTTAAGAAAATACAAAGCGAGAATTACGATACCGTTTCATTCGTGACACACTCGATGGGAGCACTTGTTGTGCGTTCGCTATACGAGCATATCGACTCTTTGTCCACATTTCCATTTATTCATCGAATTGTAATGATAGCTCCACCAAATAATGGCTCGCCGGTAGCCGATTTTTTTGCACAGTTTTCGTTTGTGAAGCATATCATTGGACCAAACATCAACAACCTTACTACTAATCCAAACAGTGGCGCCGGAAAGTACCCAATACCCACATGCGAAGTTGGACTAATTGCCGGAAGTTTTGCAAGAAAAAGAGGCTTTAATATGTTTGTAAAAGGAGATAACGATGGAGTTCTAACTCCGGAACAAACCAAAATGGGAATCGAAAAAGATGTGGCATTTATAAAATCGTGGCATGTAGGACTTCTGTACAACAAAACAGTAATAAAATACGTAAACTCGTTTCTTAAATCGGGGAAGTTTAAGTCGGACTAGTGTTAAGTTAACTTTGAATTGCCGGCTGCTTTAGCTGCCGGATATGTGTGATATATTGTATGGGCTTTAGCCAAATACTTATAATCATTTGGCTAAAGCCTAATTTCATACTTCTATTTCATCCACCCCATAAATGGGGCGGCAATTGAACAGATGCGTCATAAAATGCTTAACACAACACTAGCTGAAAAACAAAAAGAAAAAAATTGAAATACGAACCAATCGGGAGGAGGCATGTCCGTATTTCAATTTCTGTTTATTAGTATATCAATAAGCGCTTTATAAACGCTTTAAAAACTATATTTCAATTTCATAAACAACATATCATTGTCGTCGTACTGTCCGAAGCGCCCTGTATTACCGGTAAATAGATTTGCACCCAGCTGCAGATCAACGCCATCGGCTACTGAGTAACTTACTTTTGGTCGGATGAGCGCATCTTCGTTGTTCAATCCCACATAGGCAAACAGCTCCAACCATAATCTTTCTCTGAAAAAATCTTTCTTTGCCAGAAAAGTCATGGTAGTTTCAACTTCGTCATTATTCATGCTAACTTCATAATCGAGTACACGTTCCTGAATAAATTGTGTACTAAGTTTCACACCACCAAGTGTATAATCCAAACCAGCCATATAATGTACAAAATTCTTTTCGATAGTAGCATCGGCCGCAGTTGGCGAAACAGTTTGAAAATATCTGCCATCATAAAAAGCCCCCTCGCCTCGTATAACTAAATCGCCCACAGGAACACTAAAGCTACCTCCCGCCATATTTGTACGATGATAGTCGGGACGCACAGTAAGACTTGTGAGCTGCCTCGTAACAGGATCAATTTGCGTAGTAAGGTGCATAGCGGGGTCATCGTAAAGAAATGTACCTCCAACCAGTTCCAAATCGAAAGCTGAAGACATCAGCGAGTATCTCAGAAACGCCTCGCTATTAGCCACAGTTAAGTTTTTATTTGCCGTGCTGTAATCCCATGTAGGATTAATTGGGAATGAAAGCTTTGGCGCCCATATCGAACCCGTCTCGGGCATCAGCGTTGGCGTAAATGCAGGCACCCAAACACCTTCGATAGTGTGATTTCCTGAATGATAATTAAGTTTCAGTGAAGTGACCCCTGTACGTATTTCCTCGAAATCGCGTAGCAGAAACTCGCTTAAATCCTTTGGCGAAATCACATCAGTTATAAAAACACCCTCGGCTTTACCCCAAATAATCTGCTGTTTACCAACACGCAAATCTAATTTATCGGAATAAAAATCCATATATGCCTCACGCAACCCAAAATCGATATTCTTATCGAAATACTGATACACATAGGGGTTTACTTTAAAACCTGTCTTCTGACCTCTGTATTCAACATTAAGATTAAAAGTATTCTGCAATATCGAAAACTGGTCCATGTCTTTAGTCAGAATACCGGTATAATTCCTTATAAAACCCGAAAAAACGGGTTTATTTTCCTGTGCTGTCAGCATTACGCTAAAAAGCACTCCAATTAAGATAAAATAATATGGTTGTCTCATTTGTAAATATTTTTTTGAAATATTATTGACCCATTGTCATACTTCTCTCAGTAAATTTTGAAGCAGGTACACCCTGGTTTATCTTCACATTAGCAAGACTAATAGTCGTACTGTGATTTTTCTGTACATTTTTCATTTCGGTATCCAAAATCACCCAAACACCACTGATTTTTTTAAAGTTTTTAATTGTAAGTGTTTTAAGCAACTTTGCATTAGGATCGTAAAACTCACGCTTCAGACCGATATAAGTATCCTTCAGCACCCACGTAATGGTTTTCGAATACATGTGTCCCTTTGCTTTGGGAGTACTCTCAACCACAAAACAGGGTTTACCATCAACTGTTTCCTCGCGCAATAGTTTGTGAGTATCCTCATCGGGGTGTCGTTCGCCCAAATCGTCATAAGTAAAATCGGAGCCCATAAAATAATCGCCTTTACTTCCACTTGAAATGCGTTTGGTACGTTTCAGGGCGGGTAGATAAATCCATTGGTCATCATCTTTTGCCGAACTATAACTCCAGTTCATAAACGAAGTTCCTTTTACATCCGCAGGAGCAGTAAAATACATTATCTTCTTTTCGACACTACCCTCATCGGCAATATATTGTTTTAACTGACGCACCCTTTTCTCTCCCTGTTTATTTATAAGTGTCATCGTCAATTCCGCTTGAGTATCTTTCCCCGAAGGCAAATCGTACACTTTTTGCATTACCTGCAATCCTGTTGTTTGAGAATTCATCATATTTACTCCTGAGAATAACAGTACTACTGTTATAGCTAATAATTTAATTGTTTTCATACTTCTATTTTTTTATTTATCATTTATTTCGTTGTTTGAACTTATTTGTTTTTTGCCGGGTCTGAATAACTTTGCAGTATAAACAAGAATCATCATAACCGAGAGTGTACCAATAAAACTTGTAAG
>JBLIZK010000445.1:0-2082 GCA_048859825.1 Paludibacter sp. | reverse complement strand
GTACACCCTTAAAAGTGCGTACACGTTCCGGCAACTGGAGTTATGTCACTTTAATTACTGAAAATAAAGACAATGATTATATTTTAGGAAGTTATCTCGCCGCTGATTTCGAAAAAAAGGTCAAGAAATCAAGTCGTTTACCGCACGAGGCTCGAAAACAGAGGCTTGAAGCAGCTGCACAAAGGCCTACAAAAATTCATGTTGTAACAAGTTCTTATAAACGTAATCCGGATGTAGTAGCTGAAGCTCTTTTCAGGGCAAATGGAAAGTGTGGTCTATGCCATCAAAATGCTCCATTTAAAAAAGCAGATGGTTTGCCCTATCTTGAAGTCCACCACTGGACACCTCTTGCTGATGGTGGTACAGATACTATTGAAAATGCAGTTGCGTTATGCCCTAATTGTCATAAAGAAGCGCATTTTGGGAATAATAAGGAGTTTATAAAAATAAATCATATTAGGTTAAAACAATAAAATTAGTATTTACACCAGAATATGCAAACATTAAAAAGCATACAAACAGCCGACAGGTTATACAATACTGGAGACCGTCCGGTACTGGTAATGTGTAGCGACATGCAGGATTATGTATGTAAATATGCACAAGGAGGCAATGCCACCAATTTGTATTGCGAATATGTAGCTGCATCGTTCCTAAGGATATGGAAATTGCCTGTTCCCGATTTTGCTTTTGTGAATTTAAACTATGAACATGTTAAACATTTTGGGTTGCCAAAACATTATTTCGATAAAACTTGTTTTGGTTCTAAATACAGCAGAAGTTTTCAGGAGTTAACTCACTTTACGGATAATCCTGATTTAAAAAAGCAGAAGGGTTATCTTCAAAACAGAGATACCATTTTAAGAATTGCACTTTTTGACCTTTGGATAGCAAACGAAGATAGAAATTACAATAATTTGAATTTGCTGATAGACGTACAGAATAATTATAATTACCTACCAATAGACCATGGAGCTATATTTAATACACGGTCTTTGGATTGTGAACTGTCACTTCTAACAGAAAATGAATGCCTTACAGATGTACCATTAATGAAACTTTTGTTTCAGAACACTGATTTTAACAGAGAGTATATTCAAAATTTGAAAGAATATTTCTATCTTTGCACCCTCGAATGCAAAAATAATTTCGATGAAATACTTAATCTAGTCCCCGAAAATTGGAACTTCGACCTGAAAGTCGCTACACATAAAATCAATAACGAGCTTTTCGATAAGAATTGGGAGGCTAAAGTTATGAATACTTTTCTTGAGTACATTAACTCACCTTTTTTATAATTAAAAACATGAAATCGCATTATTCCATATTATCAGCCGTTGTTCGTCCTGAAATTCAGGAGAAAATCAGCATTGGATTGTTGTTGGTAACTACCAGCGATGTGTACTTTCAGTTTTCGAAAACAAAACTTTTAGCTGTCAGAACATTATTGGATAGTTCTTTATATAAATACCTGAATGAAACTATACGGCAAATTGATGCTGCCGTTGCTAAAGAAAACGACATCAAAAAAACGCTGTTTGCCGATTCGGATAAAAACATGCAATTTAGTCAAAGTTATTTGGCATATATGAGTAATTACAGCAATAATTTGATCCATTTTTCTGCGCCTGTAGAAATTGAACTTCCGGGTAATATCGAATTGTTTAACGCCTTGTATACTAAATATATTGATTCGTTTATATCTGTTCCCAAAAGAACTAAATCGGTAGAAAGAATAAAAGAAGAGTTTTATCCACAAGTTAAAGAGTATTATTATACCGATAAAGAAGTTACCACAAAGGATATTCCAACCCTTCCCATGTCGGTAAATGTAGATATTATTGGGAAAAATGAATTGCCTGTTTTTGGTCAAATTATTGATTTCGAACGACCTGTTTATAATATCCGGCAGGATGTAGCTGTTATTGATTTCTTAATGGATGCATTTCAGGAAGGCTGTTCCAAAAACTTTATGGTTGGTAATGAGCCAGATAAAACGACTTACCCTAAAAGCCACGAAGCTTGGGAAGACTTGCGGAACTGGAAAAAATTTAATTACATTTCCTTAGACGAAATTGACCT
>JBLIZK010000444.1:0-3738 GCA_048859825.1 Paludibacter sp. | reverse complement strand
TTTTTAGCTACTATTATTTTTTTAAATTTTTCTCGTAAATATTAATCCATTCGTCTACGGATATTTTAGTCATTAATTCGGCTATAAGTTGGTATGGTATTTCGTCGGGCTTTTTAAAACGGATACAGCTTTTACCCATATCCAACTTTTGTTTGCAGTGTTTCGGATATTCTGCGACAAACCATTCCATTAATTGTGGAATGGCATACATGCCCATATGATAGAAATTGATGGAATGTTTTTGTGAGGCAATTCCGGCAAAAGGCAATGGCTCTGTTGGTTTGCAATGGTAACCCGCCGGATAAATTGAGTGAGGTACCACATAGCCAAGACCTCCGTAACTGATGTCAGCTTCAAAACCTCTGGGCAGATTATTTAGAATGATAGTATGTAGCTTATTAAAAGCCGGTTTTCGTTCTTCCGTAATATTCTCCAAAATTTCAGTTACTGTATTGCCTGTTGCTTTCATCGATATAACTAATTTTAATAATGGTCAATGTTATGATAACCAACGATAAATCGAAGTGGATGGTTCGCAAGAAGGCATTAACTATACAGCTTTTGGTACATTAAAGAAATGATTACTAAATTTTTCCACTTCCTCGTCAATAATCTGCTGAGCTTTTATCAGTTTTTGCCGACGCACATCCATGTTTTGATTCACACGTAGCTTCATATCTTCCAGATTATAGAGCGTTACATTTGGCATTTCGCCAACGCGTTCGTCTACATCACGTGGAAATGCAAGGTCGAGAATCAGAATTTTTTGCTCAGGCGAAATATGTTCAGGTCGAACAATGGCATGTGGCGCCGAAGTGGCTGTAATCAGCACATCGGTATATTCCATAAACGATTTCATTTCGTCGAAACGAAACGCTTTACAGTCGTAGCGGGCTGCCATTTCCTGCGCTTTTTCGAAATAGCGGTTACCCAGAAAAATAGACATAGCACCTTTGGCCTGCAGGAATTTGATGATATCTTCGTTGAGTTTATTAATGCCCAACATGGTTATCAGCGCATTCTTCAAGGGTATTTGCTCCTGAATCAGGCATTCAATTACAGCCTGACTGTGCGAAATGGCTCCCTGCGAAATGGCTGATTCAGTGCGTACACGCTTGCCAACACTCAGTGCAGTTTGAAATAATTTGTGAATCGACCCCGATAACTTATATCTGACAGCAGCATCCTGATAGCAGTTTTTCACCTGCCCCTGAATAGCACACTCACCAATCAGCGAAGAGTCCAAACCCGAGACTACGCTAAAAAGGTGGTGTGCTATGTGTTCAGGCACAAGGCCATCGCCCCAGTACAACTCAATGCGGTCGCAGGTTTGCAATAGCACATGAGGCGTATTGTGAGGAAGCTGAAGTTCTTTGAAATATTTTTCACGCTCGGCCAACGAACTGTTACGCTGGCTTATTGATTTGAATTGTACCATTTTTTACTAATTCCGTAATTTGATTGCGTATGTAAACAGCCTGAAAGGCATCGCGGGCATTGGTGCCGACCGAAATCGTCACATTATCTTCTTTGTGAATTGCCGGCGACACAAAATCGCACAGAAGTGGTGCGTCGCACACGCTGGTAAGTATGCCCAATTCTTCGGCATCGGCTTTAATCTGAGCATTTAACTCATGGTTTCCGGTTACAACATATACCAAAAAATATCCTTCCAAATCGCCTTTTTCATATTCTTTTTGAATAAATGTGAAGGGCAACTGCTTTATTTCGTCTGTAAACTCAGGCGAAATAACCGTAACATTCTGAACAAAGCGCGCCATTATGGAGCCTTTGTGAGTAGCCACTTTTCCGCCACCCACCATCAGAATTTTCTTATTGGTCACATTGACGGAAATGGGTAAAAATTGTAAGTCTTCGCGGTTCATTTTTTTAGTTTTTCAAAGTAAAGAGCAAAGACACTTTCATTAGCTCCTGATTAATTGCTCTTTATTCTTTTGTCTTTTTTCTTTATTCTTTGTTCTTTGCTCTTTATTCTTTGTTCTCATTCATGAAAATTCAATCCTGCCGTAGTGGCCTTAATGTATCCTTTGCGGATAACAAAGTCACCAAAATGCTCGTCAGATTCTCTGCTTTTGGCATAATCGGCTAGTAACGGACGGAGTTCGTTCAGAATTTCTTCCTCATTGAGCATTTCTTTGTAAAGTTTGTTCAAGCGGTTGCCGGTAAAGCTGGCACCAAGGTACAGGTTATAACGCCCCGGAGCACGACCCACCATGGCAATTTCGGCCAGAAACGGACGACCGCAACCATTGGGGCAACCCGTCATGCGAATGCTGATAGGCGTATCGAACAAACCGTTTTCTTTCAGAATGGCATCCAGCTTATCGTTGAAAACCGGCAAATAACGTTCGGCTTCGGCAAACGACAAAGCGCAATAAGGCAACGAAGCACAGGCAATGGAATTTTGGCGCAGAGCTGATAATTTATCTGTATTCAACACCTTATGCTTTTTTAGCAAGGCTTCCACTTTTGGTTTCAGAGCTTCGGTTACCTGCGCAATCACTACATTCTGATTTCCGGTAAGGATAAACGTTCCCGTGTGAATTTTGGCAATCTCGCGCAAAGCCGTTTTGGCATTGTAGCCGCTGCGGTCGCCGAGTTTACCGCCTTCCACAAACACACCATAATGCCACAAGCCATCGGGACTTTTTGTCCAGCCGTATTTATCGCCAAGTGTTTCGAATTGGTATTCACAGGCAGGTTGCAGTGTTACGCCTTTGGTTCGCAGTATTTCGGCATGGAAAAACTGCAATCCTAAGCGGTCGACCGTATATTTCAGGCGTGCATTTTTACGTTCGGAGCGATTTCCATGGTCGCGCTGAAACACAATCACCGCCTCGCTCACATCGAGCAACTGTTCTTTTGGGAAAAATCCCACCACATCCGCCACACGCGGATAAGTAGCCGTATTGCCAAAAGTGTAAGCCATGCCACCACCGATAGTCAGGTTGTAGCCTAATAATTTTCCGTTTTCAACGATAGCAATAAATCCCAGGTCGTTGGATAAAACATCGGTATCGTTGCGTGGCGGAATGGCGAAAGCCGTTTTAAACTTACGCGGTAAATAGGTTTTTCCGTAAATAGTTTCTTCCTCCTGTTCGCCTCCGGCAATTAATTCTCCATCAAGCCAAATCTCGTGATACGCTTTGGTTTTAGGCAAGAAGTAATCGGACATGCGCTTAGCATCGGCAGCCACTTCGGCATGCACCGGCGATTCGAACGGATTGGCCGAGCTCATTACGTTGCGGTTTACGTCGCCACAGGCAGCAATGGTATCGAGCAGAGTTTTGTTGATATCCTGCATGGTGGTTTTCAGGTTGCGTTTCAGCACTCCGTGCAACTGAAAAGCCTGACGGGTAGTCAGTTTCAGCGTTTTGTCGCCATATTTATCGGCCAACGCATCCAGACTAAGCCACTGCTGCGGCGTGGCAATTCCACCCGGTACGCGTACCCGGATAAGGTAGCTGTAAAGCGGTTCGAGTTTTTGTTTTTTACGCTCTTCGTCGTAGTCGCGGTCCTGCTGCTGATACGTTCCGTGAAATTTAATCAACAACTGGTCGTCGGCACGAAGCGAGCCTGTAATCGGGTCGTTAAGACTTTCGACTAATGTGCCACGCAGTCCGTTGCTATTGGCTTTAAGGGTTTCGAAAGAAGACACCTCACCCCCTGCCCCCTCTCCTTGAGGAGAGGGGAAAGAGCTAGCATCGTCTTTTAATA
>JBLIZK010000443.1:0-3822 GCA_048859825.1 Paludibacter sp. | reverse complement strand
CTCTATTCAAGCTAGTACCGGAATTGGATTATCTCTCTCAAAAGAATTAACGGAATTGCATGAAGGAACAATTTCCGTACAAAGCGATTCAAAGAATGGAAGTATATTTAGTCTTACTTTTAAGAAAGGTTTTGAGCATTTAATAAAAAAGGGCGAATTTCTGGTATCAGACTTTGATTCGGACGAGAAGATATTAGTTCAGTTTTTAAATGATACAAAGAACATACAGAACAATGGAGGCCGTTTGAAAGTGCTGATAGTTGAAGATAATGATGAACTCAGATTTTTTATAAAAAAAGTCTTAAGTTATCATTATGATATTATAGAAGCCTCAAATGGGGAAGAAGCCTTCGGGATTTCGCTCCAATATTTACCTGATGTAATAGTTACAGATTTAATAATGCCCGAAACCGATGGGTTGGCATTGTTACATAAGATTAAAACCGAGATAAGTATCAGCCATACACCTGTGATTGTGATATCAGCTAAAACTGATACTGAAAGTAAACTTGAACTCCTTCAGGCTGGAGCCGATGATTATATTGTTAAGCCGTTTAGTACGAGCTATCTTGTGGGGCGAATCGATAATATTATGGCCACCAGAGCCCAATTACCTAAGCTTTATCAGTCATCTTTATCAAAAGGTGTATATACTTTATCAAAACCTGATTTTACACCAAAGGATGAATATTTCATTCAAAAGACTCTTTCTTATATTGAATTAAATATTTCAAATTCAAAACTAACTATTGATGATATTGCTGAAAGTATAGGTATTAGTAGGTCAACCTTTTTTAAAAAAATGAAGAGTGTTACCGGGCTTGCACCAAATGATTTTATACGCGAACTGCGTATAGATCGTGCATTGCAAATAATGGAGGCAGGCGAAACGAATATAAGTCAGGTTTCTTTTATGGTAGGAATTGAAGATCCCCGGTATTTTAGTAAATGCTTTAAACAGAAATTTGGTGTTACGCCGCGTGATTATATAAAACAAAAGCTGTAATTTTTTAATATCGATATAAAACAAAGAATCAGACATGGCATTTTACCGGTTTAACCACGTTTAATATCAGTAAAACCACATTTCTTTTTTAAGAGTAAATTATTTTTGCTTCAAATTATATTCATTTATCTTAAATTAATTAATATGAAGCAAATCTCTCTTTTTTTCTTATTATTGTTATCAACAATAGTTTGCGCTACTAAGATGCCGGTAGACAATACAACAATTGCAACAGCAATAACCAATGCTGCTGATGGCGATACGCTATTGCTATCGGCCGGCACCTATGCCACTGGCATAAATTTCCAAAATGGGAAGGTGATCACACTCAAATCAGCCGGAAACGGTAGTGTAATTGTCACAATGCAGGTAAGCCCTTCAGGCTTTTCTGCTACAAACTGCGGTTTGGTATTCGATGGTTTGGTAATTAACCGCGGTAGCGATAATTTTATTTACGGCGACGTAGGTAATGTTAAAAAGCTGGCATTCAACAACGACACTATCATGAATGTAAATCGCTGTATTTTGCGAACTCCTAATGCAGGATACACTATTGATACAATCAGTTTCAATAATTGTATAATTAAGAATTGTGGTAGCAATGGCTATAATTTTATTTACCCTAAGCATTTGGTTAAAAACCTGTTTGTGACCAATAGTACCTTGTATAACTACACAGGAGGTGAAAGTTTATTCTATCCAAATCAGGCGGGTACAAGCAATGTTTTTAACTTTGTATTCGAGAACAACACCGTTTATAAGTGGGGAAAAGACGATTCGAGAGCATTGTGTAACACACGTGGTTCGTATAGTACGTCTTCTACATACACATTTCGGAATAATATTATTACTGAACCCGGGGTTACAGCTTTACCGAAACTTATAGTTGCCACAGGTGGGACATTAACTGCCGAAAAAAATCTGGTAGTTAACTATGGAACATATGTAATGACTACTCCCACGTCGTCGACCATAAACGACCTTTCGCTTGCAGGCCTTGGATTAACATCCATAGGATTTGGAGATGCTGCAAATGGTGTATTTTCAATTTTATCGTCCTCGCCATTGGCTACAGCCAGCACCAAAAATGGTATCGTTGGCGACCCACGCTGGTTAAAAGTAATCACTTCGGCAGTAACACTTTCTACGGCAACCTTGCCCGCCGGTCTAAACTCGGTTTCGCCTGCTGAGGGAACATATAATGTTGGAGACAACGTAACTTTAACTGCGGCGAAAATTTTTGGTTATAAATTTAAAGAGTGGCGAAATTCTGCTACTAACACTGTAGTATCCACTGTAAATCCGTATAGTTTTACTATTAGTGGCAATACTTCGTTAGTGGCTGTTTATGAAACATTGAACACCTATAGCTTTACAGTTAGCAAAAGTGGTTCAGGCGGCGATTGGGGCGTATTAAATGTATCTCCAGCAGCAACTAACGGTCGATATGAGGAAGGAACAATGGTAACTGTTACTGCAGCGTCAAACAAGGTTAGTAATTTCTTATATTGGGAAGATGCTTCTACTTCGCTTAGCCGAACGATTACAGTTAACAGCGATGTATCACTTACTGCAACTTACGACCAGGTTCCATTTATTGTTGGATGGGATTTTAAAGCTCAAAATCCAACAGCAGGTCGTTCGGGCGATTATTATGCTGAACTTTCCAATTCGGGTATTTTCTCACTCAATAACCAGGATGGCTCCCAAGCCTCATGGTTAGCCAGTTCATCTCTGTATTCGCCTGCATTGCCGGGTATTCGTATGTGGTCTCCGGCAAATACTTTTGCTACTCCACGTTATTATCAGGCAACATTCTCAACTGTCGGATATAAGAATATACGGGTTGAATCGCTGGTTGGTGCTTCATATCATGCATATCCGGTTATTACACTACAATATTCAACAAATGGTGTTACATATACTGAACTTAACAGAGTAGACATAACTTCTGTATATAATTCAGGGTGGATCGCGCTGAACGGTACTTTACCAGACTCGCTAAATGCCAAATCAAAAGTATATATCCGATGGATGGCTGATGTAAACAGCACTGTACCAGTATTAGGAAATGCAACAGATGTTGATGGAACCGGTATTACAAATGTATTTGTTTTTGCCGACAAAGAAGCTGTAAATGACCCAAATCCACCAGTACTAGTATCTTCTGTGCCAACAGAGAATTCAACCAACGCGTCGGCAAATGGCGCAATTATTCTTACCTTTGACGAACGTGTTAAAGCAGGTACAGGAAATTGTAACCTTGGTGCCACAACCTTAGCACCTGTTTTTGGCTCCAAAACGGTAAGTTTCTCGTATACAAAACTGGATTATAATACCAATTATACATTTACAATACCTGCTGGTGCACTTACAGATATTTCTGGAAATGCGTACCCGGGATTAACGCTACACTTCCGAACCATGAACCGCCCACAACCGGCAGCTCGTCTTTACGATGCGGTGATTGCCAAAGATGGTTCAGGCGATTACACAACTATACAGGCTGCTATTGATGCAATGCCTACCGGTAGAACTGCTCCCTGGTTGATATTTATTAAGAATGGTGTGTATAACGAAATTATCAGAATTGGTAGCACAAAACCATTTATACATTTTATTGGGCAGGATAAAGAGAAAGTGAAAATTACATTCGCAATTAACTGTAGTAGCGGACCTTCCGATACAGGATGGGCTTATAATAAAGGAAACTACGGAATGGAAGATTGTGCATGTATGGTAATGCAGTCGAGTGACTTCTATGCTGAAAATATTTCATTTGAAAATAAATATGGCGTAGAAGCTTTAAATGGGCC
>JBLIZK010000442.1:0-2493 GCA_048859825.1 Paludibacter sp. | reverse complement strand
TGCTGAAAAACCATTTAAACTGAATGCGTATATTGCCGATGCTTCGGGAAATACAACGCTCCAAAAACGTGTTTTGTATGCCGATAGCACTTACACCGAACTTTTCTTCGATTTTAGTGGTCAAACTACCGTAAATACAAGTGCTGTAACACAACTGCTATTGGTTATAAATGGCGATGCGCTTACCTGGACAGGCACAGCCATTATCGACGAAATAAAAGCGGGTGCAACTATTGAAAAAACAGCTAATATTGCCGCTCAAAGAATTTTACTTTGCGCTCCTGCCGAAAAGGGACATAAAGTTTATATTACTGACGTTGAACATGCAAGTTCAATTGAGTTTGGACATAACGGAAATGTTGTTGAAAATCTATCGATTACAGCATTTAGCAAAACAGTCTCAATTCTTACATTCGATATAAAAGATGGTGCAAGCGGAAGCGAAATTATTACCTTAACTGCAAAAGGTAAAAATGGTTATGCCGATAAATCGGTACATTTTAATGTAGCAGTTGAAGAAAACCTTGCTCCCACAGTTGATCAACTTGATACATTGAACATCAAAGTTGGAGAATTAACCGAAATCAAATTCTCGGGTATTACGGATGGAAATACCAGCAGCGAACAGCATTTACTGCTTTCATTAGCATCGAGTCAGCCGAGTGCAATACCAGCTGGTACAGTTACACATGATCACGAAAGTGTAACCGCAAAAACAACGCTTACAGCCCTGCAACCTGCCACCAATGTAAAAATGACGCTTACCGTTAACGATCAGCAAAGTACAAATAATATCCGCACAATGGATTTTGTGGTAAATGCTTACTCCGAAATAAATCACGCACCATCTTGCAATGTTGTTGACAATATAAATCTGGTAAAAACCGAAGGTACTTACGAACTGAAATTAAGT
This sequence comes from Paludibacter sp., assembly GCA_048859825.1. Classification (GTDB taxonomy): domain Bacteria; phylum Bacteroidota; class Bacteroidia; order Bacteroidales; family Paludibacteraceae; genus Paludibacter. The sequence goes on along the minus strand of JBLIZK010000442.1, from coordinate 1,580 downwards.
GGTATTACCGATGGCGACAATTACACTCAGGGTTTAACGTTTGACATTAGCAGTTCGGTAGACAGTGTGGTAGCTAACAGTTTTAATGTTCCGGCATACCAGGTTGGCCAAAAAGAAATTGTAATTCCTATTGTACCTGTAAAAACAGGAACAACCAACATTACAAGTAAAATGACTGACAACGGAGGAAATACTAACAATAACGGCAACCAACAGTACATTTTCTCATTTAATGTTAATGTGCTCAACGATCCTCTTTTAGGTTATGCATTACCTTCGGATAATGTAGCGCAGGATCTTACCAATCATGTATGGGTGCCTGCTAAAAGTTACAGTTTAACTCAGGCTACTGTGGATGGTTTTACTGATGTTATCAAAGTTGATATGACAAGCAAAAGCACCTGGGACGGGCTTTGGTTAAACATACCGGAAGTTAACATTAAGGATAATCCGTACATGAGTATGGAAGTTTATCCAGTTACCAAAGACCTTTACTGGCATGTTTATCTTTACGATATTAACGATAACCGAAATGAAAATGGTGCACATGCTGCCTGTCAGCTTTTAACAAAAGGAAAATGGAATCAGGTGTTTTTAGATTACAGACCTGATGGTCGGCTTTTAGACAATTCCGGAAATATAATTGATGTACAACGCATTAGAGGACTGTTGTTTAATATGCACGATGTAAATTTCACATGGCCATTTACAACCTATACCGGAAGTTTCTATGTTCGTAACATACGCATTGGTGATAAAACCGTTGTTCCGGTTACTGATCCTGTACCAACTATTAACAAGGTTTTAGATCAATCGCTGGTATTATCGGCAACACCAACTACTAAATCGGTAACCATTACAGGCCTTAGCAATGGTAATTTTAGTGCCGATGGCGTTTTAGTAACTGCCGTTAGCAGTAACGAATCAATTGCCAAACCAACTGTGAGTGCCGTACAAACAAACGGAACAGCCATGTTAAGTTATTTGCCCGGAACAACTACCGGAACGGCTCAAATTTACCTAACCGTAACCGGAGGTTCAACTACGGTTGCAAGAGATACATTTAATATTTCGATACTCAGCAACGATCCGGCTCAGGCTGTAAGTCTGAATATTGATACAACAAGCACTTATCAAACCATACGCGGTTTTGGTACGTGGAAAAACGAATACCGTCACATAGACCTGTACACGCAGGATTTGGGTTCAAGTGCCATGCGAATCGGTTTTGTTGGCGAACAGTTTGAACCAATCAACGACAATGACAACCCGGAAGTGACGGATTACAGCAAATTCCAAAAAGATATAATCGACTGGAACTACCTTCGTCAGTTGCACGATAAAGGTGTGGAAGATTATATTCTGACATCGTGGAGTCCTCCGGCATGGATGAAAGGAAATCTATCGCTAAACTACATGATGGCGGGAGTCGAAAATTATTCGGATGCTACTGATAACAAACTGGAATATCATTATTACGATGAATTTGCCGAAATGGTAGTTGCATTTTGCAAAGTATTTAAAGAAGAAATGGGCATTGAACTTACCGGCTTTGGTATGCAAAACGAACCTGCATTCCA
>JBLIZK010000441.1:0-2305 GCA_048859825.1 Paludibacter sp. | reverse complement strand
TTGTTTTTGCCTGAGTATAAGTGTAGAATTTTAAAGTAGGTGTAGATATTTAACAAGTAACTCTATCAGGATTAAAAGTAAGCCTGTATATTTAATGCGAATTAAGGGTTGAACCCAATAAAAGAACATGCTGATTATCAGCAAAATAATCTCTAAAACATTTTTACATATCATTATAAATCAGTAACTTAGAAGATATTTTATCACAATTTATTCTACGTTATGACCTCTACTGATAAGAAATCTAAACTTATTAAAATAGGTATAATAGACAAAAATGGTTGGTGAACCCTAATGTAATTTGCTGATTAGTTGTGAGATATAAGAAGTTTATTGAAATTCGTTTCAATAAACTTTTTTAATATGTCAAAAAAAAGAAAAACAAGGTGTTGGGGTTGCCAAAGTTTGGATGTAATTCGTTGGGGGCAACGAGACTACAAACAACGTTTCAAGTGTAAGAATTGTGGCCTGCTATTCACCCGAACCAATCCATGGATTAGTAAACAGAATCGTTTTGTCTGGTTTCGTGATTGGATAGTAGGTAAGCAAACGTATGAACAAATTAGTTTGTCGAGTGGATATAGCGTTCGCACATTAGAACGGTATTTTGAAGGATATTTGTCTGAGGATCCAGTGTGGAAAATCCGCAGTTCAGACAGGGTAAATCTATTAATAGGTGGTACATACTTTGCCAATAAAGTTTGTTTGGTACTTTACCGGAATCATACTATAAAAAGTACACTAATGTATCGTTTGAGTGATGGTGAATTGAATTATTCGTTGTCAAAAAACGAATCACCTCAAATCCGACGTTACCTGTTGCACCTGTAACCAGAAAAAAGAAAAAGACAGGGAAAGTTCATAGTCTTACGTTTAATTGAAAGATAAAAACTAACCCTGTCATTACAACAAAAATCACTTATTTGAACAATGTTTACTGATTCATCATACTTGGTTTACCTTCGAGTTGGGCAGCGGCATCTACACTAAAAGTACCATCGGTAACTATTTCCTCACCTTCCTCGAGACCCGAAATAACAACATAACTATTGCCAAGCATAGGCCCAATTTCTATTTCCCGCATTTTAAAATTAAACTCTTCGCTGTCAGGTTGTTTTACATAAACAATGGAACGTTTACCCGTCCATAATACAGCCGACCGGGGTATCACCAGTTTATCTTTGTATTCGTTGAGATGAGCATTTACAATTCCGGTTGCAAACATCTCAGGTTTTAGCTTCGCATTAGAGTTGTCCACTTCTATTCTTACTTTGGCTACACGGTTTACGGGATCAATGACCGGGTCGATAAAGCGAATGCTTGCACTAAAGTTCTTGCCGGGCAAAGCCTGTAAGGAATAACTCAATTGATTCCCAACATTCAGGAAGGGCAAATCACTTTCGTAAGCATCAAATTGTATCCATACTTTTGAGAGATTAGCAATGTCGAATAATACACTTCCCTGCGATACATAATCGCCAACATTTACTCTTTTAGCGGTTACAATACCCGATGTGTTTGAGTAAATTTCGAAAATCGTTTTCACTTTGCCCGATTTTTCAATTTGCGACAGTTGATTTTCTGTAAGCTTCCAAAGCTTAAGTTTCTCTTTTGCTGCCTCGTAAATTGTTGGTTGTGCGTCTTTTTCTTTAGCTGCTTCAAGCAGTTCCTGTTGAGCGGTTATTAAATCGGGCGAATAAATTAGTGCCAGTAACTGACCCTTGTTTACGGTTTCGCCCGTAAAATTGACAACCAGTTTTTCAATCCTACCCGAAATATGTGCTACCTGATTTTGTAACAACCGTTCGTCGGCCTGCACTTTACCATACAAACGAACTTCCTTTGATGGTTGCTGACGACTTACTATTGATGTGGCTACATTGGCCAGCGCTGCTGCATCGGCACTGAAATGAATGGCATCTGCATCCATTTGTGCACTACTATTTTGATTGAGAAGTATCAGGTCCATAGCGCATATCGGACATTTACCCGGTTTATCCATTTTTATCTGAGGATGCATGGAGCAAGTCCAGATTTCACTTGTTGAGTTTTCAGACGAATGGTCGTGTTCATGATCATGCACTTTTGGTGTGTAAAATATGAACCAGCCAAGAGCCAATCCGACCAGTATAAGAAGTCCATAATGGACATATTTGTTTGAAATTATTGCTTTCATATATTTATACCTGTTTTTTATGTGTTTTTTTGAACGTATATTGAACTGTTACAAAAACTATTAATTGTTGATTGTTAGTTTTTTAATCATTGTCTTGGCTGTATTAAAATCAACCAGTGCTTCCACTTG
>JBLIZK010000440.1:0-2919 GCA_048859825.1 Paludibacter sp. | reverse complement strand
GGATCTACAGCTGGCCATGCAGGAATCACGCCGTCGCGCCAACGTGCACCATGGTCGTAACTATTGAGGCCATGCATTCTGTCCATTTCTTTACCGTTATACAGGTATGGAGTTACAAAACCACCCATATAGCCAGGGGAGTAAGTTTCCGAATCGACATTGTCTACTTTGGTGATTTCCATTCCAAAAGGATAGTAATCAATAGCCTGTGGACGTTCTGTTAAAGCAACGGATGTGGAACTCAAATAGTTACTAAGCATAATTTTACGGGTATTGCCTAAATGGTCTGTTAGCAAATAAACGTGTTGCCAATATGCTATAGCATTCGGTGTTATTACACCATTGGCACTTACATAACCTTCGGGAGTAAGTATGCGTCTAAGTTTGCCCTGTTCGTATACATATGCTCCGCAATAGTCGGTAGTACTGGTAGTGCCAATACTGTTGTTCTCATTTGTTACATCGCCCAGCTGTATATTGGCCTCTGTTGTGGAGTAGCTCCATCGGGCACTTTGTTTTATTCCGGCAGCATCGTACATATATTCGGTTTTGTTTCCGTTGGCAAACTGAATGGTTTGTGGCAAATTTAGCAAATTATATTTAATCCATGCAATACCTTTGTTGAAATCGGCAAATTGATTGCCGTTGGCATCGTACAGATATTTAACTGTTCGGTTTTCTTCGTACACATCCCTAAAGTCGTTTGTGGATACATTTGCCAATTCCTGATCGTTGAGATTCTCCCAGGCATTTTTTAGTTGATTGCCTTCGTATACCATACCAATATCATCAATCATTCCCGGGTATACGGGCCATTCTTTGTCTATATCATGTAAATATCCATTGCGGGTTAAGCGTTTAACGTTACCGTTTTTGTCGTATTGGATAATTTCTTCGTTGTACAAATCGTCAGGAGCGTACTGAGCCTTAAGCATTCGGTTATGAGCATCGTAGGTATAATAGTACTTTTCGTTTTGGTTTGTACCCTTGCCCCACTTAACGGACGATATATTTCCGTTGTAATAAGTTGGTTTGCCGTCCAATGCCTCTTCGTAATACACGGTTTCAGAAAATGCAGGTGAACTGATGGATTTTAACCAGCCCTGGATATTATAACTGTAATCAATGGTTTGTCCTCCCCCGTTCAATATCTTTTGTTTTAGTTGCCCCAGTTCGTTGTACGACATAGTGGCCAGCGTTTTTTCGGCTGCAGTATTTATTTTATGATAAACGCCGGTAGGGCGTTGTGCCAGGTCGTATGTAAAACGGTAGTTTTCGGTCAGTTCAGCTGCGTTGTACTTACTTTTATGTACATGTTGTTTTTTTTCAACCAAACCGGTAAATTTGTAATGCAGATATTCATAATCGTAGCCATCGAGTCGGTTGTTAGCTCTGCTTTGTACCACTCGTCCACGGGCATCGTAGTACAGTGCAGTTACCGTCCGCGACGAACCATCGAGCATACCTACCGATGTGCCGGTTAGTAAACCTTTGGCCGATGGTGAATATTCTGAGTCAAAACCATCAGTTGTTTTGTCTTGGTACGTTAAATCACATCCGCTAAAGGTATTCGATGCATTTGTCAGAAAATCATAACTATCGTAATAGTTTTGGGTAAGTATTACAGCATTGGTACCCATTGTTTTGATATTGGTATATGCATGCGTTTGATAGTCGTAGTTTTCGGTAATCAAATCTGTTTTATAGGTAGTTACCAGCGTAGCAGCACTCGCTTCGTTGCTTAGTACCCCGGTTTGTATAACCCTCCCCAATGCATCGTATTTTGTGAATGTCCATTCGGAGTTGATACGTTGATTGCCATCCTGACTTAGAACCAATCGGTCGGCTTTGTCGTACACCATATATATAGGCTCACAACCGGGTAGTTTTTTATAGCTGCAATTTCCGCGTTCGTCGTACCTGTAATGATAAGCCAGCTGCCAGAGAGCTTTGGTGTTTGCAGTGTTGGCATCTACAGCTTTTTCGGGCATTGATAAAGCCGTATTTAATCCGGCGAGTTTATCGCTCGCTTCGGGCGAAAGTACATAACTAAGCTTGCCCAGATCGTTGTAAATGTAATAGGTATCGTAGTCGGTACCGCTACGCGTCATAACAACCTGCCCGATTTTGTCTTTAAACTCAACGGATATTTTTCCATCTTCGTCGGTATAGGTGGTTTTATACAAGCTATTAGCTTCATAAAATTGGGGGGTAGTGGCATTGCGTACAAGTTGCTCGTTATTATTTACGTAAAAATAACGAACTTCCGACACTGTATTGGAGCCGTAACTGATAGCCGATGGCTTTAAATGCCATGCATCCCCCGCCTTTTTTTGCCCTTCAACTCTGCCAAGCGGCGAAGCTTCGAGTACTGTCTCTGCATATGGCTTAATATTGCTACCATAGTAATTTGTTTTAACAGTATTTGTACCCGTAAAATTCGAAAGTTCAACAAACGCACCCTGCCCGTTACCCACAATGGGCAGCCAATGCCGGTATTCTCTGCCAGCACCGTCGTACTCAGTGAAAGTTGCCAAATCGCTGCCTGTTTCGCCTGAAACTCCCCGCAGTACGGTTTGTATGGGGCGGCCGAGACCATCGAAATATTGGATTACAGTGTTGGAATTTAAATCGCTCAGATTTGTTGCTTCGGAAACTTCCCTCGTAGCAACAGTGGTTGTAATATGGTTTTTGTCAGATGATTGCGAAAAACTATATATGCAGACCAATACAAGAATATTCAAAAATAGAGTTCTTTTCATGTTATAAGGTATTATTGGTTTGCATAATGGTAATCGTATTTTTGTAAAATCTTTTTGGTGTCATCTTCAATAATATATATTTCTTTAAGTCGATTAAAATCATCGTATTCATAATGAGTCACTAATCCCCGTGGATCGGTTATTGTTGAAATTCCTA
>JBLIZK010000439.1:0-6113 GCA_048859825.1 Paludibacter sp. | reverse complement strand
GGTTCCACCTCTTCCCATTCCGAACAGAGAAGTTAAGCCCAATAACGTCGATGGTACTGCATAACTGTGGGAGAGTAGATAGCCGCCGTTTTTAAATGTCCCTGATTACTTTGGTAGTCAGGGACTTTTTTTGTGCTAAATACTGTAACATACTGATAAAAAAATACCAGATAGAATTTTATCAATCTGGTATTTTATCTAATTATTTTTTGTATTCCGAATTTATAGTGTCCAAATTTATAGTGTTTTAATTGGTTATTTATTTATTAAATTCGAGATTTCCTCTTTTATTTCATTCCAAACATCATCGCTTATTTTCGCACCAACTACTTCAACAACTTTTGATGAGACCAGTGAGCCAATCTTTCCACATATTTCAAGTGGATAATCACATGCAAGTCCATAAAGAAATCCTGCAGCATATAAATCACCAGCTCCGGTAGTATCAATACACTCTGCTAATCGAGGATTTACTACAATTTTATCGTTTCCAGCCTTAATCAAAGAACCTTCCTTGCCAATTTTTACTACAGCAATATCACAATGTTCTGAAATATGAATTAATGCCTCTTCAGGTTCTTTTCCGGTAAATGCCCGGGCTTCTTCTTCGTTAGCAAATACAATATCCACGTATTTCCCAATAATATCTTTTAAAAACTCCAGATTTGATTCCACAACATTATAGCTGGCAAGGTCAATAGATACAATTAAACCTGCTTTTTTAGCTTGTACAACCGCATTACGTATCAAATCATGGTTTTGCACCAAATAACCTTCTATATGGAAAATATCATAACCCTGAAACATTTCAGGATTAATATCCTCCGAGCTTAATTCACAGGCAGCTCCAAGATATGTACACAAAGTACGTTCACTGTCTTTTGATACGAGTACTGTACAAAGACCACTATTAGTTGTACTGATAAGAAGTTGCGGCTTCACTCCATTATTCAGCATATCGGCTTTAAAGAAATTTCCAATCTCATCATCGCCCACTTTCCCAATGAATCCGGTTTTGACACCTAAACAGGAAATACCATTAATTGTATTTGATGCTGAACCTCCGGCAGCCATTATTGGACTAATATTCGATAAGAGATTCATAATTTCATCCTTTTTTGTAAGATCAATTAATTGCATACTCCCCTTTGGAAGGTTAAGGATATTTAAAATATTGTCGCTGTTTAACTGCAATAAAATGTCAGTCAGGGCATTACCCATACCAAGTACTTTCTTCATAAATTAATAATGTCTTTTTTTTTACAAAGATATTGCATATTTCAATAAAAGCAATTACTTTTGCACCGCAATTGATAAAAACAAAAGCAAAATTCTTCCTTAGCTCAGTCGGTTAGAGCATCTGACTGTTAATCAGAGGGTCCTTGGTTCAAGTCCAAGAGGGAGAGCAATTCGTAAAAGGAGTGATTTTTCGCTCCTTTTTTTGTGTCAACAAATAACAATAAAAAGGCGATCTCATTTTAAATGGAATCGCCTTTTTATTAAAAACTTTGTTTATTACATTAAGTATTGTTCGCTAATAGAACGATGCTCCTGTACTCTTTCAATTGTATCTGCAAACAAATCGGCAATAGAAAGAATTTTAACTTTTGGACATGAAGCTGTGTCGAATGGAATAGAATCAGTAAATGCTATTTCTGTAAGTGCAGAATTCATTACGTTTTTCACAGCATTACCCGACATTACTCCGTGTGTAACTATTGCACGCACACTATTTGCTCCTTTGGACATAATTAAGTCTGCAGCTTTACAAAGTGTACCGGCTGTATCAGCCATGTCATCAATAATCACAACATCTTTGCCCTGAACATCACCAATAATATGCATCTCGGCAACAACATTAGCTCTTTCTCTCATTTTATATCCTAACACCATAGGTACTTCCAAATGTTTAGCGTATGAGCCAGCGCGTTTAGTTCCACCGACATCGGGCGATGCAATCACTAAATTTTTCAAATTGAGTGATTTGATATATGGTACAAATATCATTGAGCCATAAAGATGGTCGACCGGTATATCGAAGAAGCCCTGGATTTGATCAGCATGCAGATCCATTGTTATAACTCTGTCTACTCCTGCAACACTTAGCATGTCGGCAATTAATTTTGCACCAATAGATACACGTGGCTTGTCTTTTCTGTCCTGACGTGCCCATCCATAATATGGTATTACTGCAATTACTTTATATGCTGAAGCTCTTTTCGCTGCATCTATCATTAAAAGCAATTCCATTAAATTATCTGAGTTAGGAAAAGTTGATTGAACAAGGTAAATGTATTGACCACGTATTGACTCCTCGAAAGAAACTGAAAACTCACCATCGGAGAAGTGCTCAATTTTCATATTACCAACCTGACAACCAAGGCTTTTTGCGATTTTCTCAGCTAGATACCGGCTTTTTGTGCCCGAAAAGATTTTGAAGGATGAATTAATTGACATTATTATGCTGTAGGGTTATAAATTTAGCTGCAAAATTAAGCAAATTTCTCTATAGTTCTATATGTTATACTATAAAAAAAAATATGTATTCAATAGGCATAATTATACATTTAAAGGGGCTGTTAAATGGCAGATAAACAGTATTATGTGTAGAATGTTATTTTTCTAGTTATTGTCAGTATTCGTTGTCTTATTTACTGCTTTGTATACTGTTTCTTTTAAAATACAATTGCACTTAAAAGATGAGCTTTCTAATAGTCCCATTCGTTTTAATATCTCAATTTCATTATTGAAATTAGGTTTAAATATACCTTCATTTTTGTTTTCTTCTATTTGCATCAAAGTCCACCATTTGTAATTTGAATTGCATATTTCAATTTCTTTTATGTTGGATAGGTTACAGTCAAGAAATAAATATATAAACTGGAATTCACTTTCTTTTTCGGCTAAATATTTTGTGATAAATGTCGGTTTTGTATTTATTGAAAGGTCGGCATTCGGATAAATCCGCTTAATACACTCATCAATGGTTTCGTTCATCCGGATGTGTTCTTCATACTTGCAATCCCACATGTGTGTGTCGGGATTTCTTGATAAAAATACCATCGAATTATTTACCTGTAGAATTCTTATAACAGGATGTGTCAGTTTATGATTGTTTACCGCACTTAACTGACTTTGAATTGAGCCTGTAACTTGCCCTTTATCGTTCACTATTGGCCACCACGTTTCTTTATAGAGTTTTATTCTGATAAGCGTAACACGTATAAACTCGTGAATAATTACAAAAAAGAGCACTGCAAGGTATAATTGGTATATGAATAGTTTTAAACCTGTATTTTCAGGTGAATACCAACTAATCAGAAGATATGAATGTATATAAATAAAAAAGACTGTTGTGAAAAGCCAAACAATTCTGAAGTGTTCGTTCAGATTGTTTGTCATGGCCAGATGTCCAGGAGTTTTATTACTTACAAATTGGGTGATCTTTTCTCGGAGTATTAAAATCAATAAAAAAGAAAAGAATACAATGTACTCCGGTAAAACCTTATTTATAGTTCCCAAATACGGTATTTCAGGAAAGAAAATAATGGTTGAAATTATAGCTGTACTAACCATATATGAAACACCCAGAAACTTATATAGATGAACGTAAAGCACATAACTGTATAACAGTATAGCTACCACGCTGAAGTATACAATTACTAACGCTGTACTATTTCCGAATATGCTTTTGGATATCAGAAATAGTAACAGCGGTATAAAATGTAGTAAGGGGTTGAAAAATGATTCGTTAATTAATTTTCTATAAGGATGCATATATATTGACTATTCGGTATATTTTGTCATTTAAACAATGAAAAATAGTTTTAGTTTGCCAATATCTCCTGCAAATACGTTAAAAACTTAAAACGCCATCATTCTGCTTACATATTTACCAATAATATCAAACTCGATATTAACTACAGAACCTACTTTTAACTGATGAAAATTAGTGTGTTCATAAGTAAACGGGATAATTGCCACCTGAAAAGTTGAATCGGTAGGGTTACATACCGTAAGGCTAACGCCGTTTACTGTTACAGAGCCTTTATCGACGGTCATATATCCTCGCTTGGCCATTTCTTTGTCGAAAGCGTATTCGAATGTAAAATACCAGCTACCATCTGCTTCTGAAATGTTGGTGCATTTAGCTGTTTGATCAACATGCCCCTGAACAATATGTCCATCGAGTCGTCCGTTCATCAGCATGCTACGCTCCAGGTTTACCTTGCTGTTAATTTCGAGCATTCCCAGGTTGGTACGGTTGAGCGTTTCCTGAATAGCTGTAACTGTATAAGTGTTGCCTGTTAAATCTACAACAGTAAGGCACACCCCGTTATGAGCGATGCTTTGATCAATTTTTAATTCGTTTACGAACGAACATTCCATAGTAATGTGGAGGTTTTCCTGTTCTTTACGTAACGCTACCACTTTAGCGGCTTCTTCTACTATTCCTGAAAACATTGTATTTATAATTATACCCTAACCCCTAAAGGAGAAAAAGGATTGTTTTATTCATTAAAAAATTCATGACAAATATCTGACTCCCTTTAACGGGGTGGGGGCTATCTCCCCAATAGATATGCTTTAAAGTCAGCAAAATCGCGGGTCATTGGCTCACTTTTCTTTGTGCCTTTCATAAACTCCTGCAGCTTTTCAGGGATTTCAATTTTTTCGTTCAGGATACTTTCTACCGTTTCCATAAATTTGGCAGGGTGAGCGGTTTCCAGAAAAATACCTGTTTCGCCGGGTTGTAAATTATCTTTCAGAGCCTGATACCCACATGCTCCGTGAGGATCTAATAAATAACCGGTTTCCTTTTTACATGTGCGCAATGTGTTGGCAATTTCTTCGTCGGTATAGCTAACACCCGAGATTTCGGCAGTTATTGCCTGATGTGAGTTGTCGTATAAGTCTAAAACACGGGCGAAATTACTTGGCGCACCTACATCCATGGCATTGGCAATAGTTGATACCGAAGGACGTGGGTTGTAGTTACCTGTATTCAGGTACTCCAGAAAAATATCGTTTTTATTATTGGCGGCAATAAAGCGTTTTATAGGCAATCCCATGCGTTTAGCAAAAAGTCCGGCAGTAATATTGCCAAAATTACCACTTGGCACACAAACTACCAGATTGTTGGCAGCTTCTTCCGAGATGGCTTTTAGCTGAGCATAGGCATAGAAATAATAAAAAGCCTGAGGTAAAAAACGTGCTACATTGATTGAGTTGGCCGATGTAAGTTTCATTTTGGCATTGAGTTCTTCATCAGTAAAGGCAGCCTTTACAAGCGCCTGACAATCGTCGAATGTGCCATCAACTTCCAATGCGGTTATGTTTTGTCCAAGGGTGGTAAACTGACATTCCTGTATGGGGCTTACCAGGCCTTTGGGATAAAGCACATATACATGTATTCCTTCCACGCCTAAAAAACCGTTTGCAACAGCACTACCAGTATCGCCCGATGTGGCAACAAGTACATTTATCAGTTTATTGTTATCGTGTTGACGTTGGATAAAATAAGATAACATGCGCGACATAAACCGTCCGCCAACATCTTTAAAAGCCAAAGTGGGGCCATGAAAAAGCTCCAGACTATAAATGTTATCTTCTACTTTTACCAATGGTACATCAAAGCTCAGAGTGTCATACACAATTGTTCGTAACATATTGGCATGTACATCGTCGCCAAACATCATATATGCGGCTGTATAAGCCATTTCCTGAAACGACATTTTATCAATATTCTCATAGAATAATGACGGAATTTCAGTGATATGATCCGGCATAAATAGTCCCTTATCTTCGGCTAATCCTTTAATAACGGCATTTTCCAAACTTTCGCCGTTTACTTTCTTGTTGGTGCTGTAATATTTCATAATGTCTTCTGATCCTTTTTTAAGGGACAAGATTAAAATTATTGTGTGCTTATTTTATTAATGTTTGCATAAATTCCATTCCTTTCAGCAGTCCGTAGCTGCCTTTTTCGCACGAAAACTCATCGTATGCTGTAACGGCATCGGGTGTTTCGCCCGGGCGATAGATAATAAAGGGTACGGGCTTGTTTGTCTGCGTTTTCATGGCGCATGGGGTAGGGTGGTCGGAGATCGGAA
>JBLIZK010000438.1:0-8229 GCA_048859825.1 Paludibacter sp. | reverse complement strand
TAGGTATCAAATTTCAAATATTAAGTTATCGGGCAATTACTCCTAACTTTACAACTGCTACTCGTATTTATTTGCCAAAATATTAAGCTTCCTGATAAACTCTCTCGTCTTTCCAACAAATACTCTTGTCATATTTTTATAATATTAAGCATTCGGGCAGTTACTCTTGTCTTTTCAGCAATTACTCTAATTGTTATTTTAATTTCTCCCGTATGCTTTTCATATTTTCCTTTACTTCCACACAACCAAACCCTAATGCATTCTTCTCGCCAAAGCCCGAACTGTACATTATCTGAGCAAGTTCGGGTGTGGTTTTTAGTTTAAAATCGAAAAGGTATCCTTTTACTTTGGTTTGTTGTGCCGTATTGGTTTTAATGGCAATCAGTTTGGAGCGTATTTTCGATACGGGTTCATATTCAAACACTATTTCAGAATCGGTGTCTTTTTCGTGAAAGGCCCTGTACTTGTTTTTAAGGTTCATCAATAGCGCGTCGGATGCATATAGGCTGTCGGGCATTTCGTAAATAATCCTGTCGGTTCCGGTTTCGCGCCTTGTAATGCATACAGGCGACAAAGAGCTGTATGTAATTGTATTATTAAAATCAGGAAGGGGTAGGAGCTCAATGCCGGTTACACTAAACTGAACTTTCGATTGTCTGTCGCCTATGCTAAACGACTGATTCGAGAACAAGCCTTTGATAAATTCTTCGGTACTACGTTCGGGCAAAAACGATACAATCAGTCCTGCCTTTTGTGATAGAATTTCTATACGGTCGTCCGTAATTTTGAATGAAGGCAAAATCAGATTGGAGAAAGTAAAAAGTTTGAATCGTTTAGTGTCGGTGGCGAAGCCATTTTCGTGTAACCAGGCAGAATACTCACTATTAGCATGTGCTAATGTATGATAAATAAACGCCGATAGTTCGTACTGATAGTTAACAGGTAGCCTGTTGCCGTATTTGGTATGTTCAACAGTGAGAGTGATAATAAATTTCATAGAGACTATTAATACTTTGAGGTTTATCGGCCGCAATTTATAAAAATAATTTGAACAATTTTACACATCATATCTGGATTTTTTCTTACCTTTATAATAAATTAAGAAACACCCTATTCGCTCAAATTCACAAACAATCAATCACTCAATTATTCAATTACTCAATTATTCAGTTACCCAATTATTCAATTATTCAGTTACTCAATCACTCAATCATGACCCCCTTTATCGTAATGGAAGTGCTCGAACGGGCACAGCAAATGGAGCAACAAGGCACACACATTATCCACCTCGAAGTGGGCGAACCCGATTTCGATATGCCGGCCTGTGTAGCGCAGGCTGCCCACCGGGCTATTGACGATGGACACACCCACTACACCCACTCCCTTGGCGACCGCCGGTTGCGGCTATCCATTGCCGACTTTTACCGAAGCGAATACGGTGTTACGGTGGACCCCGACTGCATTCTCCTTACTTCCGGCTCGTCGCCCGCCATACTAATGGTGTTAATGACCCTTTGTGGCATTGCCGACGAGGTAATTATCTCCAACCCCGGCTACCCCTGCTACAAAAACTTTATCAAGGCCTGCCATGCCACCCCTGTGGAAATACCTGTAAGTGGTAGCAACGGTTTTCAGTACAATATTGCCGATGTGATAGGTGCCCGCACCCACCGCACCAAAGCTATTTTTGTGAACTCGCCCATGAATCCTGCCGGAACACTTGTCGGCGCGGAGCAATACCGCCAATTGGTGGATACGGGCATACCACTTATATCCGACGAGATTTATCACGGCCTGGTTTACAACGGTCGCGCCCACTCCGTACTTGAGTTTACCAACAATGCCTTTGTGGTGAGCGGTTTTTCCAAACGCTTTGCCATGACCGGCATGCGCCTGGGCTATATCATAGCACCGCCACAGTACGTGCGCCACCTGCAAATACTACAGCAAAACCTGTTTATTTGCGCTCCGTCGGTTTCGCAGCAAGCCGCCATAGCTGCCCTGCAGCAGGCCGCCCCCGATGTGGCCAATATGCGTCACACCTACAACGAACGCCGCATATACATGCTTCAGCGCCTCAAAAACATGGGCTTTATAATCGAAGCCGAGCCTCAGGGCGCCTTTTATATTTTTGCCAATGCCCGCCATTTTACATCCGACTCCTATCAGTTTGCCTTTGATGTGCTCGAAAAAGCCCATGTAGGCATTACCCCCGGTATCGACTTCGGCAGCGGCGGCGAAGGCTACGTACGGTTCTCATACGCCAACTCCCTCGAAAACATTGCCGAAGGCATGAACCGCCTTGAACAATATCTTAAAAATAAGTAACTGAGTAATTGAATAATTGAATAACTGAATAATTGAGTAATTGAGTGATGCAAAACCTTTGTACTTAAAATGGCAGTTGTATGTGTGTTTACAGAAAAAGGAATGTATATTTGCACTGAATACATTCAAAAAACACTCCATGTTAATACGCAATCAACACATTCAATACGGCTTCGCCAATACCCGCTTTGGCAACTGTTTCATCGCTACAGTAGGCGATAAAGTATGTCAGCTTTCGTTTTTCGGCAACCCTGCCGACGGGATGGAGGCTTTTAGCCGGCGGTTTAAGAACAATACCCTTACCCAAAACAACCCGCATGCACAGCAACTGGCCGATGCCATTTTCGAACAGGCATACTTCCCCGAACTTTACCTCGAAGGCACATCCTTTCAGCAAAAAGTATGGAAAGCGCTCCTGAATATCCCCGCCGGCACTTGCAGCACATATGCCCGCATAGCCATGGAAACCGGTCATCCCAAAGCTGTACGCGCAGTAGGTACCGCCGTGGGCGCCAATCCCATTGCCTACCTTATACCCTGCCACCGCGTGATACGTACCGACGGCGGTTTAGGCGGTTACCGCTGGGGACTGGATTTAAAAAAGAAAATACTGGCGTTTGAAAGTAAGTAGATACCACTGGTCAATGGGAGAATGTGCCAATTTGCCAATGTGTTAATGTACTAATGAAAGAATAAGAAAATGTGCCAATGTAGCACTATAAACTTTTCAACTTTCAAACCTTTCAACTTTATAACTTTCAAACATTACAACTTTCAAACTTTCAACCACCATGCTCCGTATAGGCCTTCTTTCAGACACTCACGGTATGCTCGACGAGCGTATTTTCGAACATTTTGCTCACTGCGACGAAGTGTGGCATGCCGGCGATATCGGCTCACAGGAAGTAATTAATAAACTACAGGAATTTAAACCTCTACGCGCCGTTTGGGGAAATATTGACAGTCACGATATACGGCGCGAATGGCCGCAGCACAACCGCTTTATGTGCGAAGGCGTGAAAGTATGGCTTACACACATTGGCGGCTATCCCGGTAAATACGATCCGTTGGTACGGCCGGCCATTTATCAGCATCCACCCAAGCTATTTGTGTGCGGACATTCGCACATCCTGAAAGTACAGTACGATAAAACCCTCGACCTGCTACACATCAATCCCGGCGCAGCCGGCAAGTATGGTTTCCACAAGGTACAAACACTTATACGTTTCGAAATCGACGGAGAAAAAATTCAAAACCTCGAAGTAATTGAGCTGGGAGTAAAATCGCCGGCTAAATCAATGCGATAACTTCCTTTTGCGCTTTTTCCACCTGATAATAATGCCACTTACAGGCAATGTGGCTATAAACAGGCTCATCGCGAAGGCAATCATCTTACCCGGCAATCCTCCTATAGCGCCGGTATGTATATCATAATTCATTCTGATAAGTTTATCAGCCTTATCGGCATTCTGTAGTTTGCCGTAAATGCCATCCACCTCAATTTCGGACAAACTATACTGGTCGAAATAACGGTAATCTGTTTTCCAGTACCTGCCATCGGCAGCCGTAACATGTACAGCAACCGCAGCACTATCGTTTTGGGGCGGATCAATTTCGATAAATGCAGCGTCGGGGTATTCCTTTTGTATGCGGAGCCAAACAGCATCGGCCGGTTCGGGTGCTGCCCCATCGGCCAATGCCGGCCTTTTAGCAGAGAGAACTGCTGAATATTCGAGCGATTTTTTACCACCTATCAGCGTATAATAACCCTGTGCAAACCACTGAAAACCCCACACCAACCCGGTCAACGCAAATATTAATCCGAACAGTGTGGCATAAACACCACCAATCACATGCAAATCGTAATTGATACGCGGAAACTTTGTATTTTTATCCCAACGGAACCAAATACGCTGCTTCATGTTTTTCAGCCTTTTGGGTACCCATATAACTATACCCGTAATAAGCACAAACACAAAAATCAGGGTAGACCACGCCACCAAAGGCTGCCCTATGTGCGGTGGCAACCAAAGGTAGAAATGACCGTTCATTACAAAGCGAAAGAAATCCCGGTTCATATCCTTCACTTTCAGCACCTTAGCAGTGTACGGATTCAGATACACAATATTATAATGAGGCGGATTGTAACCGTAAAAAACAGCTTCGGCAGCCCTCCCCGGCCTGTTGTACTTTATGCCATGAAAATCTTTATCGGGCAAAACCCTGCGCGCTTCCTTCACGAGTACCGAAGGCACAAGGTAGTTTTGCGATTGTACCTGAACATGTTTATAGGCCGATAAATTACCTATTTCCTCCTGAAAAGCATACAAGGCGCCCGTGAGCGCAATAATAAAAACCAAAAGCCCGGACAAAAGTCCGAGCCAAAGGTGTAGTTGATGAAATATCTTTTTCATTGCAATAGTCCCCCATCAGAGGTTTAAAATTTATAGCTGATAGTTAATCGCGAATTGATTTTGGGCTCGGCCTGCCAGTAGTAATAACCGCCCCAGTTGTAATAGGCGCCTGAATACAGGTAATTGCTCGTAATATTGTTTACATTCAGTGCTACTGTAAATTTATTCAACTGATACGATACAGCCCCGTCCAGACGGAAATAATCGGGTAATTCCTGACTTGTTCCATCAAACACATACCACGAAGTACGGCCACCCTGGTACTGCGCCCCCACCGACACACCTAACCCTTTCAGGGCTTTATCTTTGAAACGATAAGTGAACCACGCATTTGCTATATTTTTACTGATACCGGGAGTGGTGATATTTTCTTTAGCCGGATCTGTATCTTTGGTAACCACACCGTCGGTATAAGCATAATTGGCCGTTACATCCAGTTCGTCGGTTATTTGCCCTCGTATATCAAACTCTATACCTTTGGTTACTGTTTGTCCCAATTGTATTGAGAAGTTAATATTGTCCGGGTCAGTAGTCAGCACATTGTTTTTTGTTATTTGGTACAACGATAAACCCGTTACCCAATTTCCGCCAAACCATTCCCGCTTAACACCCAATTCCACATTGTCGCCGGTAATTGGTTGAAAAATATTTCCATTTGCATCGGCTCAGGCCTGCGGAATAAACGCCTGATCGTACACAGCATAAGCAGAGGTGTTTTTATCAATTGAGTAACTAAGGCCTACACGCGGTGTAAATTTGGTTGCCTCCACAAAATTTGCAGCATAAGGGTCTAAATCAGAAGCAGTAGTGAGACGTCCGGCCAGTGTCAGGCGTAATTTATCGTTAAACATGCCAATTTCATCCTGCGCATAATAACCCACATACGATTGACGGTAATGTACTCCTCGTTCGCGTATATCTTTTGAACGGTCGAACACAGGATAATCCGATGCCGAAATGGTACCATAAACCGGGTTATAAATATTCAATGGTGTAAGCGCACCTCCCTGCGACCAGTCGTGATAAAAGGACTTATCGCCCATATCAATACCCGCCAAAATACGATGACGCAGTCCACCGGTTTGTACATCGCCATTTACAAAAAACTGCCCCACTTTGCTTTCGCCTTCATAATCCCACAGTGTTGTACCGCGGTACAAAGTATCTTTATTGGCCGACATGCCGCTGGGCCACAAAGTCTGTCCGGTTTGTTGCGAGTGGATATACGCTATCTGACCCGTAAATTTCCAGTTGTCGTTAAAGTTATGCACCATAGTAACAAATGCCGAATTTTCCTTCAGAATGCTGGGTTTCATATTGTCTTCGGCAGTAGTAAACTCAACCGGCAAATCGCCGTAACCTTTTGCCGAAAATGAGTAATTTGCTCCAATAATGGACATGCTGTTTTTTTGATAGGTGTATTCAGCTGTCAGCGAAGTTTTATCGCTAAGCTGGTATTTAATAACCGGCGCTACCGAAATGCGGTTACTAAACTCATACGGCCGGTGCGAACCTTTCGATTGTCCAAGCACATTCAGCCTGTAAAGTAATTTTCCCGCTTTATCCAGTCGCCCGTCCAAATCGAGTGTTGCCCGGTATGTATCAAAGCTCCCCACGGTCATACCCACTTCGCCCCTGGTAATGCCTGTTGGTTTTTTAGTCACCACATTGTAAAAGCCACTTGGTTCGCCATTGGCCAGCATAAATCCCGCAGGGCCTTTTACAAATTCAATACGTTCCACCATACTCATGTCTTCGGGTTGCGGGCTCCACACCATGGTTACATTCATACCATTGCGGAAGGCAGCAATTTGCGAACCACGCATGTATATCAGCGCGTAGTTATCCCAGTGTTCCATGCGGGTGGCGCCACTCACATTGCGTGTTACACCTTCCAGCATATCAAAAATCTGTTGGTCTTTCAGTATTTGCTGAGTTACAATCTGTACGTTCTGAGGTATTTCCAGTAATGGCGTTTTCAAACGAAGCGAAACCGATGGATAATCGGCCACATATTTTGCGGGATTGGCCGTTACCACCACCTCTGCAAGTTCTTTTTTGCTTTCCGTCAGATTAAAATCCACTATCACCGTATTGTCCGGTGCTACTTCAATTTGTTTCGATTGCGATTTCAGCCCCACAAAAGAGGCCACAAGAGTGTAATAGCCCGGTTTCACGCCTTCAATTATATAGTTTCCATTCATATCAACGGTGGCACCCAACTGAGTTCCTGCAAGAATTATATTTACAAATTCAGCAGCTTTACCGTCAATGGTTTTTGCACTTCCTTTTATAGTCCCTGTTTGCGCAAATGCAATTTGAAAAAAGGCAATAAAAAGTATAAGAATAGTAGTTTTACGCATATTAAAATTAATTATGTTTTATTCAACGCAAAATTACGCCTATACTACGGCCTTCGAAATCGCAATTTATAGGTATATCACGCCCGTCAATCGCAATATATAGGTATTGTTCTGAACTAATTTTGTATTTTAGTTGTTCAAAAAACAACAGAAACTAACAACACATACACAATGCAATCACTTTTCGACGGCGTAAAAGAGTTTAACTCCAACGATTTTTTGGAACATCAGGATTTGTTCGAAAAAATAGGGCGCAGCCAAAATCCGCACACATTGTTTATAGGCTGCTCCGATTCCCGCGTAGTGCCCAATCTAATCACCAACACCCTGCCCGGCGAGCTATTTGTTATCCGCAATATAGCCAATATAGTGCCGCCCTACCGCGAGTCCGAAGAGTTTCTGGCCACCACATCGGCCATTGAGTATGCCGTAAACATACTCAACATCAAAACCATACTCATTTGCGGGCACTCCAACTGTGGAGGTTGCAACGCCCTTTTTATGGACAAAACCACCGCTGCCCGCATACCACACACCTCCCGTTGGCTCCAGTTAGCACGCAGCGTACGCCAGAAAATGGACCACCTCCGCATCGACAACCCCGCCATACGCGAATGGATGACCGAGCAACTCAACATTGTGGAGCAAATGAACCACCTCCTGAGCTATCCCTACATTCGGGACAAATACCAATCCGGCGAAATCGACATCCTCGGGTGGTATTACATCATCGAAACCGGCGAAGTATTCAATTACGACAAAGAACAGCAAAAATTCATCAAAATCGAATAACCCCTTCCCTCAAAACTCTTTGTTCTTTGTTCTTTGTTCTTTGTTCTTTACTCAAAACTGCAAACTAAATACTCAACACTCAATACGACAAAAAACCGGGCATAAAAATCTACACATTTTTTTGTATTTTTGTAGCCGATGAAAAAAGACATTACCAAAACACTACCCGCCGAATGGGCTGAACAGCAATTTGTTCAACTCACATGGCCACACGAAAACACTGATTGGGCCGAAATGCTCGATGAAGTGACCGAATGTTTCGTACACATTGCCAAAGTAATTATTCGTTTTCAGGAACTACTAATTGTATGTGTGGATAGCGACGAGGTAGA
>JBLIZK010000437.1:0-2609 GCA_048859825.1 Paludibacter sp. | reverse complement strand
TCCCACATTTGCTTTCAGCGAAAAATCACGGCTCGCATAGTGTAGCCCCACTCCTCCACTCCAACTCCCCCAATTTCGGTTTAACGCCCACGCACGTTGCACATACACTTTGGTTCCATCATTATATTCAGTTAAGTACCAATCATAGTAAGCATTGGTTTGCAGTCGGCCGTAATCATAACGAATTCCGGCATGCATCATCCATTTTTCGGTAAACCGGATATTATCGTACACATATGCTCCTGCATTTACCGAATTAAAATCAGGCAGCATAAATCCCCATCCACCTGAATTGTTTTGTTGCAAAGCGGCATCTGCTCCCATCGTTAATCGGTGAATATCATGTTTAGGTAGTTCCAGTTTTACATTAGCCGACCAGGTGTTTTTTTGGTACAATCGTTCCAGAGTATCAGGCGGTATCGGCATATATCCATGCGCAACACGTTCCGAAAACTCCTGTCGGTAATTATTCTGATAACCCAGGTCGATATTGATTTTGTAATCTGTTATCATCCAAATGGTATTGTTGAGTACTTTAAAATGATTCACCTGCTGACGGGGTAAATCAATATCGCGCGACGAATGATCGTAGTTAATCAGCGAGTTCCGAATTTCAAGTCCATGTGCATTGGCAAAAAATCCACTTTTGCTAAAGTTATCGCTGATGCTCAAATGGGTCGAAAAACGTTCTGTTAAATAACCCAGCACAATACTTCCATTACGCTCCCGACCGGCTGTATTACGCAATCTGTTGTTTTTCAACACAATATTATAAGTCATATAATTAATGCTGTCAGTTGGTATCCGATAGTCGGAATAATCAGCATAGGTGCCATTCACTTTGTAATAAAAGCGATTAAAGCGTTGAAAAAACTTTGCCGAAGCACCATAATAATCGTTATTGCTTTGCATATGCAGCAACACATTGCCGCCGCTGCTATTTATTTGTGGTGTGGCTATTTGCTTTAGGTCAATCACACCTCCAATAGCATTGGCACCATACATAAGCGATGCCGGTCCTTTGATTACTTCCACTTTTTCGACACTAAACTGATCTATTTCAAGACCGTGATCCACTCCCCATTCCTGTGCTTCGTGTTTTATTCCGTTTTCGGCTACTACCACGCGGTTAAAGCCCAAACCCCGGATAACCGGTTTCGATTGTCCGGCACCGATATCCATCGAACTAACTCCCGGCAGCCGGCTAAGCGTTTGCATGAGACTACCGGATACATTTTCCTGTAAAAATTTCTTATCCACCATTTCCATGGATAAGGTTGCCGCACCATTATTCAATTGCTGTTGTTTTTCGGTAACAGTAAGCTCGTTTAATTGCCGGTTTTCCGGATATAGTTTTCTGAAAACTGTTCTATCGCTCCGAATGTCTATAGTGTCGGTTACCGACCTATAACCCAGAAAAGAATAGCGTACAATAATGACCGAAGGATTGATGCCGGAGATTTGAAATGCACCTTTTTTATCGGTTATTGCCCCTTTTTCAGTATGTACAATTTGTACAGTAGCTCCTACCAGCGAATGTCCAAACTCATCAACGACAACACCTTTCAGGCTGTACGACTGTTGAGCATTCAGCATAAATACAGACAAAACCATTATCTGAAAAAGAGCAAAAAACAGTGTTTTCAATGATTGCATTTCTCGCATCTCCCTCTGATAATTATATCACTATCCACACTTTTAAATCCCTGTGGAAGATTAAACTGTGGTATCCGAACTTCCTGCAAGCATACAACTGACTGACACTCCTCGCAATAGAAATGTGCATGTTCGTTTTGATGACGGTGGTTCAATTCACAACAATTCAATCCGTAGCGAACCAGAGTACTATCCACCACAATTTTGTGAATTATACCCGCTGCTGTCAGAATTTGAATATTTCGGTAAAAAGTTATCCTGTCATAGTTTTCCTTCATCATAGCCTTTATTTCATTTTCGGATAAAGGCCTCTTGCTTTCCTGTATGGCACTGATTATAGCTAACCGGCCAGGAGTTTTCTTAATTTCGTGTTGCTTTAAAATTTCGATGGCATTCATTGAAATATATTTTCAATTGTAACAATGTTGCAAAGATAAAGTTTATTTCCGAATAAAAAAAGGCGTTTGATATATATCAAAACGCCTCTTATTTAAATTAAATGAAAACTAAATCTAGCTACGAACAAATTTTCGAACAAAATTGCCATTATCAGTAATGATGTGTACTAAATAAGTTCCTGATGGTAATTGAGCTATTTTTAAAGACTGTTGATTGGATGATAATAACAATTGTCCTTTTAAATCGCACACTTCTACAGTTTGTATGCCTGTACCGGTTACATAGATGGTTTCTGAAGCAACCGTAGGATATATTCGATAAAATGCATTCTCGGTTTGTTCAATCAGGTCGGTGGTAACCGGAGTCCATTTAATTGTGATAGACGAAAAGCCATTGGTGGCAGCAGGAGTTAATGTTTGAGCCGTAGTACCTTTTGTAAAACTGATTGAAGCCAGATTTTGCTTAACACCATCGTTATCGGTTACTTCCATTTTAACAGTATAGGTACCATCGGCTACCTGTACCGAAGAGCGGTTAGTGCCATTCCAGGTAGC
>JBLIZK010000436.1:0-2513 GCA_048859825.1 Paludibacter sp. | reverse complement strand
TTTTAATACCTGATTGTAATTCAAATATCTATCAGTATAATTTATTTCGAATGCCATATCTTTTTTCGTTGTTGTAATAATACACAAAACCCAAAACAAACTATCCTACGAAAATGTTTGTTCTGGGTTGAGTGTAAAATTATAATTTAAATACTATTGAATTATCAGCTTTGAAACCTCAGTAACGTCGCCAATTACTCTTTTCACTATATAAGCCTGTTTACCAGCCAAATGTACATTTACATTTTCGTATGCACTGAATGTTGATGCCTTTAGTAATTTTCCTGTAATATCGAATACAAAAACGCGCCCCTCTTTTTCGGTCAGATTTTGGACGAAAAGTTTATTTTCGTAAACATACGAACTTGAAAGTTGCTGTTGTTTATTTGTATTTTGATTTAACGACGTTAAAATTCGGAATCTCATCTTAGCCGTTGGAGTTGTTACAGCCCTAAACTGATATTCGTTTTCGGGTTGCGATATGTCAATTATTTCACCGGTATACAAATCGTGTAAAAATATTTTATTGTATTTCTGCAATGTAGCATTGTCATGATTAATCTTTAAAGTATAATCGGTATCCACACCTGCCTGAAAATAAAGTACCGTATTATTAATGTCAGGAATTGAATTAATCTGATATTTATTTCCATCCTGAATTGCGTAAAGCTGAGGATTCATTGCCGAACCAGTTAGTTTAAAGCCATCGTAGCCATTATCGAAACTATATGAGTAATTATCATGACTCATTAACCACACTTTATCGGCTCCGTATTCACCTTCAACATTGATAATTGTTTGCGTTTGCGCATGGACTGCAGCATTTGATATAACACGCTGACGCTCGGTATTGGCCATTGCCACAGTACTGTAATCCAATGCTACATACGATTGTGGAGAACTGGTTTTAGCTGTCAATAAACGCACCATAAAAGTACCCATAGATGGCACCTGAGTAAGTAATCCGCCTGTACCTGCCTGCGCTTTTGGTATAGCATTATATTGACCGGGAGTTATTCCCTCTCCTAAATCACTTTTATCCGGATTTGTTTTCCAACTATTAAATGTACCTGTACTATACAAATAAACTGTTTGCTCCATATCGGTACCAAACTCAATGAATTTAACATTAATTGCACAAGTATATGGGTTAGCCAACAAGTGCTGACCCGGGTATAATCCGGTTGCAGTTTTTGCTAACTGACCTGTATTATAATCTGAATTTATCAATGTACCATTAAATGTATACAAGGTATTCGCATTTTTCTGGCACAATTCGTACCCTTTAAATGGCACTAAAACTGACTCATTGGTAAGCGAACGCCAGTGAGTAGCAGTATCAGGGTCACTTTCAATTAATTCGCGCACATATGCTCCATAAAATGTTGGTAGGGCATTTACACTTGTAACCGGAATACCAAAATACTGCCAGTTATATTTCTGATTAACCGGTTTTCTTAAATCCCAACTTGCCGGCGAATACATTTGAACAGTCCCTCTTACCGTGCTTGACTGTGAGTTATTATAAATAATAGAACCATTAGCCAAGGTTGTACTTGCCTGAATTTGCAATAAATTATCCAAACCAGAAGTTTGAGTGATATTGTTATTCACGATAAGAGTTTTTCCGGCTGGAATTATTACAGACAAATTAGTTGCATTAATTAAATTTCCAATTGTACGATTTGTATCTAATACCAAATTTTGTTGTGCCGGATTTTCATTATTATTTGCCGCAGTAGCAAACACAACATCGTTTCCGGCGAGTGGTACAAATCCCTGAGTCCAGTTTGCCGGTGTACCCCAATCGGTACTCACACCACCATACCAATAATTGGTTCTGTCACGAACTTCCATCGTTTCAGTATCCGATACAGGGTTAACAGTTAAACAGTTATATTGTGACGTTACAACACAGGTAATCTGTTGTCCATCAGTTGGAGTATAATCAAAAGTCTTACTGTTAGCACCGTCCACATTACTGCCTCCTACCTGCCATTGATATGAATAACTGGGACCCGCATTTACCACATTAGCTGTAAATGTTACCAGGGTACCTGAATACGAAGGATTTTCGGATGCAGTAACTGTTACCGAAGGAGTTAAAGTAGGTAATACATTTAATGAAACAGTATCTTTCACCTGAAGCACCTGCTGCAAATCAATATCATCTAATGAAAAATCATTTCCATTTGGTTCCAGACTTGTATTAATCAGAGTTAATTGCAAGGTGGAATTGCCCATAGAATTAGCGTTATAACTAAACTTTTGCCATCCTAAATTATATGCAGGAGCAGAAAATACATTACCAATTGGCACGTTATTGATATATAGCTGCAATTTTGCCAAATTGGCGTTATTATAAACAGTTTGCACCCAATAACTAAACTGAAAACTAGCATTTGGCACAACTGAAACCGTTTGTGACCACACAATCATACCAGTAGAAGTTCCTCCATCAACCACCATTTGATATCCTGTACCGCTTGTATGATCACCTCGGTTAGTAAATC
>JBLIZK010000435.1:0-2619 GCA_048859825.1 Paludibacter sp. | reverse complement strand
TTTGAAGAGGTGAAACCAATGGTTTTTGCCGGTGTTTACCCTATTGATACCGATGAGTTCGAAGATCTACGTTCTTCTATGGAGAAACTTCAACTGAACGATGCGTCGTTGACTTTTGAGGCCGAATCGTCTGCAGCGTTGGGTTTTGGTTTTCGTTGCGGTTTCCTGGGCATGTTGCATATGGAAATTATTCAGGAGCGTTTGGATCGTGAGTTTGATATGAATGTGATTACCACGGTTCCCAATGTGTCGTACAAGGTGTATACCAATAAGGGTGATTTGCTGGAGGTGCATAATCCGTCGGGTCTGCCCGATATTATGGCCATCGATCGAATTGAGGAACCCTATATTCGGGCTTCAATCATTACCCGTACTGATTATATTGGTCAGATTATGACACTGTGTTTGGGTAAACGTGGCGAACTGGTTAAGCAAAACTATATTTCGGGTAACCGTATGGAATTGATATACGATATGCCTTTGGGCGAAATCGTTTTTGATTTCTACGATCGCTTGAAAAGTATCTCCAAAGGATATGCTTCGTTCGATTATCATATGTCGGGTTTCCGTCCATCTAAACTTATCAAACTCGATATTTTGTTGAATGGTGAGTCGGTAGATGCTCTTTCGTGTCTGATTCACTTCGATAATGCAGTTCCTCTTGGTCGTCGTATGTGCGAGAAACTAAAGGAGTTAATACCACGCCAGCAATTCGATATTGCCATTCAGGCTGCTATCGGTGCCAAGGTTATTTCGCGCGAAACCATAAAGGCTGTACGTAAAGATGTAACCGCTAAATGTTACGGGGGTGATATATCGCGTAAGCGTAAACTGCTCGAAAAACAAAAGAAAGGTAAAAAACGTATGAAGCAAATTGGCAATGTGGAAGTGCCCCAAAAAGCATTTTTAGAAGTATTAAAGTTGGATTAATTACAATTTGACCAAAAAAACACAATCATAGTTGGTGTTTTTTTGTTTTTTATTTCTACTTTTGCATCTATTCTCCCGGGAGAAAAACGGGGGTGAAAATGCTGTTTTAGTCAATCATTTAAACTACATAAATATGCCAGAGCTCAAAGGGCGAATTTCCCAAATTATTGGCCCTGTAGTGGATGTTTTCTTCGAAATCGATCCTCAGAAAGGTGAAAAACTACCTGCAATTAACGAAGCCTTGTTAGTGAAAAGGCCCAATGCAAACGATTTATGTGTGGAAGTACAACAACATATTGGTGAAAAAACAGTACGTTGTGTGGCCATGGACTCTACCGATGGGTTATCCAGAAGTTTAGAGGTGCTTGCTACCGGTGCTCCCATTTCGATGCCTATTGGCGAACAGGTAAAAGGCCGTTTGCTCAATGTGGTAGGCGACGCAATTGATGGTATGAATCAGCCCGATAAAAAAGGGGCTTACCCTATTCATCGTGAACCACCTAAATACGAGGATTTAACTACCCATGAAGTTGTTCTTACTACCGGTATTAAAGTAATTGATTTGCTTGAACCTTATGTAAAAGGGGGGAAAATTGGCCTTTTTGGAGGTGCCGGAGTTGGTAAAACGGTATTAATCATGGAAGTGATGAACAATATTGCCAAAGGTCACAGTGGTTTCTCAGTATTTGCCGGTGTGGGCGAACGTACCCGCGAAGGGAATGACCTGCTGCGCGAAATGATAGAGTCGGGTGTAATTCGTTATGGCGAAGAATTCAAAAAGGGCATGGAAGAAGGCAAATGGGATTTGAGCAAAGTGGATTACGATGAAATGGCAAAGTCGCAGGCAACCCTGGTGTTCGGACAAATGAATGAACCTCCCGGAGCACGTTCATCAGTTGCTCTATCTGGTTTAACCATTGCCGAATCGTTTCGCGATGGAGGCGGAGAGGGCGGACGCGATATTCTGTTCTTTATTGATAATATATTCCGCTTTACACAGGCGGGCTCCGAAGTGTCGGCTCTCTTAGGACGTATGCCATCAGCCGTAGGTTATCAGCCAACATTAGCTACAGAAATGGGCCGTATGCAGGAACGTATTACTTCAACCAAAAGCGGCTCTATTACATCGGTACAGGCAGTGTATGTGCCTGCCGACGACTTAACCGACCCGGCACCGGCTACTACGTTTTCGCACCTTGATGCGACTACTGTATTGAACCGTAAAATTGCTGAGTTGGGTATTTTCCCTGCTGTGGACCCGCTGGAGTCTACTTCACGTATATTAAATCCGTTAATCGTGGGTCAGGATCATTACGATACTGCTCAACGGGTGAAACAGATTTTGCAACGCAACAAGGAATTGCAGGATATTATTTCGATTCTGGGTATGGAGGAATTGTCGGACGAAGACAGAATGACGGTACAACGTGCCCGTAAAGTGCAACGTTTCTTGTCACAGCCTTTCCACATGGCCAGTCAGTTTTCGGGTATTCCCGGAGTGATGGTGTCCATTGAAGATACAATCAAAGGTTTTAAAATGATATTGGATGGTCAGTTGGATGAATTGCCTGAAATGGCATTTCTGAACGTGGGAACCATTGACGATGCCATCGCGAAAGGTCACCGTTTAATGAAAGAAGCCCGCAAGGCCGCAAATAACTAATAGCATGAAATTGCAAATTTTGACTC
>JBLIZK010000434.1:0-4873 GCA_048859825.1 Paludibacter sp. | reverse complement strand
TTTTTTGTCCCATCGAGCAATTATTTTTCGGTTTCGTTATTAACTTTAGTATCTACAAATATAGTAACGTGATTTGAACGTTTACGAATACGGTAACCACGACCCTGAGGAGCAGTACGTAGACGTTTCAACATTGTAGCTGAGTCAACGAACACTTTACTAACATATAATTCTGCGCTATCAGCCTTTTGCTCTGTTTTGTTTTCCCAGTTAGCAATAGCTGATTTCAGTAATTTTTCTAATCTGCCAGAAGCTTCTTTCGATGAAAATTTCAAAACGCTTAACGCTTTGTTCACTTCCATTCCACGAATTAAATCTGCCATAAGGCGCATTTTGCGTGGTGAGGTTGGAACGTCGTTTAGCTTAGCGAAATAAAGCGTTTTATTGGCTTCTTTTCTGGCATCGGCTGATATTTTTTTTCTTGCACCCATTTCTTAAAATGTAATTTTATTCTTGATTAAAATTTCAATGGATTATTTTTTCTTTCCACCGTGACCGCGGAAGTTACGAGTTGGTGAAAATTCGCCTAACTTGTGACCTACCATATTTTCGGTAACGTAAACGGGAATAAATTTATTTCCATTGTGAACTGCAATTGTATGACCTACAAAATCAGGTGATATCATTGTAGCACGAGACCATGTTTTAACGACAATTTTCTTGCCGCTTTCGTTCATGGCTAAAACTTTTTTCTCGAGCTTCAGGTTAATGTATGGTCCTTTTTTTAATGAACGGCTCATATTATTTACTTACTTTTTCTAATTATTTTTTCTTTCTTTCAATAATATACTGGCTCGATTGTTTTTTAGGAGCACGAGTTTTGTACCCTTTAGCTAACAAGCCTTTGCGAGAACGTGGGTGTCCTCCTGAAGCACGACCTTCACCACCACCCATGGGGTGATCAACCGGGTTCATAGCTACACCACGTACGCGAGGACGACGTCCAAGCCAGCGAGAGCGACCTGCTTTACCTGATCTTTCAAGTGCATGATCTGAATTTCCAACCGTTCCGATTGTTGCTTTACATGTAGCAAGAATCTTACGAACTTCACCTGAAGGCAATTTGATAATTGCATATTTATCTTCACGCGAAGTTAACTGAGCAAAAGTACCTGCAGAACGAACCATTGCAGCTCCTTGTCCGGGACGCAATTCAATGTTGTGAATAATTGTACCGAGCGGAATATTTTGCAAAGGCAAAGCGTTGCCTACTTCAGGTGCTGCACTTTCTCCCGAAAGAACTACCTGACCAACCTGCAATCCATTAGGTGCAAGAATGTATCTTTTTTCACCATCAGCGTAAAACAACAAAGCAATACGAGCCGAACGGTTCGGGTCATACTCAATTGTTTTAACAGTGGCAGGAATACCATCCTTGTTACGTTTAAAGTCAATTACTCTGTATTTCTTCTTGTGACCGCCACCAATATAGCGCATGGTCATTTTACCGTCATGGTTACGACCACCTGATTTGGTAACGCCTGCCACAAGAGATTTTTCTGGTGCACTCGCAGTAATTGTGTCGAATGTACCAATAATCTTGTGTCTTTGCCCCGGTGTTACGGGGTTTAATTTACGTACAGCCATTTATATTGTTTTAAATATATTGCTGTAAGCAGCAATATGCGCAAAGCATTCGCTTCGCGCACACACTCCTTACTTTTTTTATTAGATATTGCTATAAAAATCTATTTGTTCGCCTTCTTTTACAGTTACTACGGCTTTTTTGTATGCCGCTTTTTTACCAGTAACAACACCGCTTTTTGTAAAGCGACTTTTTACTTTTGGAGCAACAATAAGCGTATTTACATCTGTAACAGTTACATTATACATAGCTTCAACAGCCTGTTTAATCTCAATCTTATTAGCGTTTTTTTGAACTTTAAAACCATAACGATTAAGTTTCTCGCCCAGTTGAGTCATCTTTTCTGTAACGATTGGTTTGATAATAATTGCCATTCCTTAACCTCCTTATGCTTTAAAAATTTGTTCAATTGCACCTACTGATTCCACAGTTAACACTAAACTCTTCGCATTGAGCACCGAGTAAGTATTTAGTTCTGAGACTGTTACAACATTCACGCCCGTTAAATTACGAGCCGACAAATATACGTTTTTATTCGCTGAAGATAAAACGATTAACGGTTTTTTATCAGCTACCTGTATATTATTAGTAATTGTTAAGAATTCTTTAGTTTTTGGCGCAGCCATTTCAAATTGATCCAAAACTACAATCTGATTGTTAATCGCTTTGTACGACAAAGCTGATTTACGAGCCAATTGTTTTACTTTTTTGTTCAATTTGAAGCTATAGTCACGTGGTACAGGACCGAACATACGTCCACCACCTACACGTACACCTGACTTAATATCGCCCGGACGAGCACCACCTCCACCTTTTTGACGGCCTAATTTGCGGGTTGAACCTGCAAGTTCGCTACGTCCTTTAGCTTTGTGAGTTCCCTGACGTTGATTAGCCAAATACTGTTTCACATCTAAATAAATAGCATGGTCGTTTGGTTCGATACCAAACACTGCATCGTTGAGTGATACTGTTTTGCCAGTGTCTTCTCCTTTAATATTTACTACTTTCAGTTCCATGATTATTTATTAATGATTACAATTGAACCTTTAGCACCGGGTACCGAACCTTTGATAAGCACAAGGTTGTGTTCCGGAATTACCTTTAAAATTTGCAAATTCTGAACAGTTATCTGATCGCCACCAGTACGTCCACCCATGCGCATTCCTTTTACAACTTTCGATGGAAAAGAAGAAGCACCTAATGAACCCGGAGCACGCAAACGATTGTGCTGTCCGTGAGTTGCCTGACCAACCCCGCCAAAACCATGACGTTTAACAACGCCCTGATGTCCTTTACCTTTTGAAGTACCTACTACGTCCACAAACGCATTTTCTTCAAACATTTCAACGGTGATAGCATCACCTAATTTGAATTCACTTCCGAATCCTTTGAACTCAACCAAGTGTCTTTGTGATGCAACTCCGGCTGCTTTGAAATGACCTGCTTCGGCTTTGTTGGTGTGTTTTTCATTTTTAACCTGAAAACCTACCTGCAAAGCTTCGTAACCGTCAGTATCAACAGTTTTAACCTGAGTAACAACGCAAGGACCAGCTTCAATAACAGTGCATGGTACATTTTTACCATCGGCACTGAAAACGGATGTCATTCCGATTTTTTTTCCTAATAATCCTGGCATTTCAATTGTTGTTATGACCCCTAACCCCAAAACGGGGGAACGGTCGGTTTGTTTTTAAATATTTCTTTTATCTTCCTTATAAAAAGGATTTATCAAACTTTGATTTCAACTTCTACTCCACTTGGCAATTCAAGTTTCATTAATGCATCAACTGTTTTTGCTGATGAATTGTAGATGTCGATTAATCTCTTGTACGATGACAATTCAAACTGTTCGCGAGATTTTTTGTTAACGAAAGTTGAACGGTTTACTGTAAAAATACGTTTGTGAGTTGGCAATGGAATTGGACCACTTACTACTGCACCGGTAGCTTTTACTGTTTTTACGATTTTTTCTGCTGATTTATCAACAAGATTGTGATCGTACGATTTTAATTTGATACGAATTTTCTGACTCATTGTCTGTTTTTAATTTGTTTATTTATAGTATTCAAACAAGATTCCGGTTAAGAGTCATTCGCTAACCTGGAATCCTGTTTGAGATTTTTTTTAAAGAAGTTCTACGTGACCTTTCGCTTCTGCTACAACCTCTTTCGCAATTGAAGTTGATACCTCGGCATAATGATCAAATTCCATAGAAGAAGTTGCACGACCCGAGCTGATTGTACGCAAAGCAGTTACATAACCAAATGTTTCAGCCAAAGGAACTTTAGCCTTTACAATACGGGCACCTGAACGGCTGGTATCCATACCTTCAACCTGTCCGCGACGTTTATTCAAGTCACCAATTACGTCACCCATGTTTTCTTCAGGAGTAACTACTTCCATTTTCATGATCGGCTCTAACAATACTGGTTTTGCTTTAGCACAAGCAGTTTTGTAAGCCATCTGAGCACAAATTTCGAAAGACAATTGATCCGAGTCAACGGCGTGATATGAACCATCGATTACAGTTACTTTCAGTTTATCCATTGGGAAACCGGCAAGCACACCATTTTTCATAGCAGCTTTGAAACCTTTTTCAATAGAAGGGATATATTCCTTAGGGATATTACCACCTTTTACAATATCGACAAACTGTAAAGCACCATCGAAATCAGCATCAGCAGGTTCAACACGAACAATCATATCCGCAAATTTACCACGACCTCCCGATTGCTTTTTGTAAGTTTCGCGAAGTTCAACCGGTTTTGTAATTGCTTCTTTGTATGATACCTGAGGACGACCCTGATTACATTCCACTTTAAACTCACGTTTCAAACGGTCGATAATGATTTCAAGGTGAAGCTCACCCATACCACTAATGATAGTTTGACCTGATTGTTCTTGTGTGTGTACTGTAAATGTTGGATCCTCTTCAGCCAGTTTAGCCAATCCCATACCTAATTTATCAAGATCTTTTTGAGTTTTAGGCTCAATTGAGATACCGATAACCGGAGCAGGGAAGTCCATTGATTCAAGAGTAATCAAATTATTTTCATCACATAAAGTATCACCAGTACGAATATCTTTGAAACCAACACCAGCACCAATATCACCAGCTGAGATTAACTCAACAGGATTTTGTTTATTTGAGTGCATTTGGAAAATACGTGATATACGCTCTTTCTTTTCAGAACGGGTATTGTATACATACGAACCAGCAGGTAGCACTCCAGAATAAACACGGAAGAAGCACAAACGACCTACATATGGGTCTGTAGCAATCTTAAA
>JBLIZK010000433.1:0-14172 GCA_048859825.1 Paludibacter sp. | reverse complement strand
AATGATTTTAGCCGTATTCCCCGAATTATATGCTATTGTTTCACTAGCAGCTGTATTCTTAATCGGTCAAACAATCTGATAAAAAACCCGAAAAAAACATTAAAAGCTCAATCGTAATTTACGTTTGAGCTTTTAATGTTTTGAACTAAGAACGAAATAGCCTATTTTTGTAGTAGTAATTTTAGTTGAGTGAAAAAGAAAAAAGCAAACCTTCATAGTTTTTTAAGTAAGCTGCGTTTTCAGTACAGAGTATCTGTGCTAAACGAAAATACCCTCGAAGAATCGTGGCATGTTCGCCTGTCAAGATTGAGCGTTTTGGTTTATTTTTCATCGTTAATACTCATAACTTTTATTCTCCTCACACTTTTAATAATTGCCACTCCGGTTAAATACTATTTACCTGGATTTAACGAAGGTGGCAATCGAGCAACTATCATTAACGAATCAATGATAGCCGACTCCATTAAAAATGAAATGGAACTACAAACAGGCTATATGAACATGATACGCTCCATTTTATTGGGAAACATGAAACCTGATTCGGTAGAGCAACTTGATTCGGCGAAAGTAAAAGAAATAGCACACGATTTTGCTAAAAAAACAAAGGCCGAAGAAGAATTTGTAAGCGAATTTGAAAGTCAGGAAAAATACAATTTGTCCAGTATTTCGGCTAAACAAAATCAGGATATATTCGTTTTTTTTAGACCCGTTAAGGGAGTTATATCTTCATCGTTCAATTTAGCCGAAAAACAATACGGATTATCCATAATTACATCCACTGGCGAAACTGTACAAAGTGTATTGTCGGGCACGGTGATTTATTCCGGATTTACGTTTGAAAATGGCTATGTAATTCAAATTCAGCACGAAGATAATTACGTATCAATTTACAAAAATAACTCCCGCTTGCTTAAAAAAACCGGCGACACGGTTCGTGCCAGCGAAGGGATAGCAATTACCGGCGACGAGACTTCGGCTAAAAATGGCAATCAGTTCTATTTTGAATTGTGGCAAATGGGTAAACCCGTCAACCCCGAAGATGTAATTATTTTTTAAAAGCCCCCGAAATCCCCCTTAAGGGGACCTTAAGAATAGATTAATATAAAAATGGAAAATATCCAAAAAAAACAAATCGCAATTTTAGGTTCAACGGGCTCTATTGGTACTCAGGCTCTTGAAGTGATTGATGACAATAGTTCGCTGTTCGAAGCATATGCTTTAACCGCCAACAATCAGGTTGATTTACTGATTGAGCAGGCTCGAAAATATAAGCCGGAAGTAGTAGCAATTGCTAACGAAGCACATTATGCGAAACTAAAATCGGCTCTTTCTGATTTACCTGTAAAAGTTTTTGCTGGCGACAATGCTATTGCTCAGATAGCGGAAATGGAACCCGTGGATATTGTACTCACTGCTATGGTGGGATACTCGGGACTGAAACCAACGATACATGCCGTAAAAGCAGGAAAAAAAATTGCCTTAGCCAATAAAGAAACCCTTGTAGTTGCCGGTGAATTAATCTGCGATTTAGTTGCAAAACACAATTCGGCAATTTTACCCGTCGACTCTGAACATTCGGCCATTTTTCAGTGTTTGGTTGGCGAAGGGAATAATCCGGTCGAGAAAATAATTCTAACAGCCTCCGGAGGGCCATTCAGAACAAAGTCGATTAGCGAACTTGAACATGTTACCAGCGCACAGGCACTGAAACATCCCAACTGGGATATGGGTGCTAAAATCACCATCGATTCGGCCAGTATGATGAACAAAGGTTTTGAAGTGATTGAGGCTAAATGGTTGTTTGGTGTTGAGCCCGAACAAATTGACGTGGTAGTTCATCCACAGTCAATCATACATTCGATGGTACAATTTGCCGACAGTTCTATTAAAGCACAAATGGGATTACCGGATATGAAACTGCCTATTCAATATGCATTTACCTATCCGGAGCGTTTAAAAACAAATTGTCCGCGACTCGATTTCAATATCTGCTCGCAATTTACATTTGAACGACCTGATTTGGAACGATTCAGAAACCTGGCATTTGCATTTTATGCCATGGAAAAAGGTGGAAATATGCCCTGCATACTCAATGCTGCCAACGAAGTAGTTGTAGCGGCATTTTTAAAAGATAAAATTGGTTTTTTACAAATGAGCGATATTATTGAAAATGTAATGGCTAAAGCTACCTTTATTGACAAACCTGGCTATGAAGATTATGTAGCAACCGATGCACATGTAAGAGATTTAACAAATAATTTAATAATAAAATAATCCCTACCCTGCGTAGGGAAATAAAAAAATGATTTATTAACCCCCTTTCGGGGTTTCGAATCGTTAATACAAACAACAATAACTTTAATGGAAACATTCTTAATCAGAGCATTACAACTCATTCTAAGTCTTTCAATTCTGGTAGTATTACATGAATTCGGACACTTTATTTTTGCACGAATTGTTGGCGTACGCGTCGATAAGTTTTATATGTTCTTCAATCCTAATTTTTCGCTAATACGCGCAAAAAAAATAAACGGACGATGGGAAGTGCGCTTTTTCGCTAAAAACGTACCGGCCAATGAACGTCCACGTCTTGATGCAGATGGTGATGTATTAGTTGACGAAAAAGGGAAAACTATAATGGAACCTATTCCTGTAAACGAACTACCTGATGGCGACTGGCGCAAATATCCCGATAATACTGAATGGGGCATTGGATGGCTTCCACTGGGAGGCTATTGCAAAATTGCAGGTATGATTGATGAATCAATGGACAAAGCGCAAATGGCACTTCCACCACAAAAATGGGAATACCGCTCGCGTCCGGTTTGGCAACGACTACCAATTATTATTGGAGGGGTTTTGGTTAATTTTATATTAGC
Organism: Paludibacter sp.; assembly: GCA_048859825.1. GTDB lineage: Bacteria > Bacteroidota > Bacteroidia > Bacteroidales > Paludibacteraceae > Paludibacter. The sequence continues at coordinate 11,293 of JBLIZK010000433.1, read as the reverse complement.
TATGGTTATTTACTCTGCCGTTTTGTTTACATGGGGCGAGGAATATTTGCCTTTGAGTGAGGCTCGATACGGATTGCAGTTTTCTGAAACGCTCAACAAATATGGAGTTAAAAATGGTGATAAAATAATCAGCATCGACAATATGCCCGTTGAAAGCAAAGCCGATTTTATTGATGCGGTAATTATTGATGGGAAACAAAACATAGTTGTTGAACGCGATGGTAAACAATTACAGGTAAAACTTCCTGCTAAATTTGCTAACAAAGTTCTGGCTGCTGAGGAAACCGACCTTGTGGCTGTACGTTTTCCGTTTGTTATTGATGAAGTGAGTGATGGTAGTCCGGCAAAAGAAGCTAAATTGCTTTCGGGCGATAGTATTGTTTCAATAAATGGCAAAGAATCATCTATTTTTCAGGACATTGCTACTTTACTTTCCGAAAACAAAGGAAAACAAATTACGATTGGATTCTATCGTAATGGAGAACTTAAACAAACCATATTAACAGTTACCGATGCCGGAAAATTAGGCGTTATGCCCGTTGCTCCGACTCATTATTTCAAAACAAAAAAAACCGAATACAGTTTTTTAGCATCCATACCTGCCGGAATAAATCTTGGTTGGGAAACGCTTACAGGCTATGTAAAACAGTTTAAACTGATTTTCTCAAAAGAAGGAGCACAAAACCTTGGTGGATTTGGAAGTATTGGCAAAATGTTTCCAAAAACATGGGATTGGCAGATATTCTGGTCGATGACAGCTTTGCTTTCAGTAATACTTGCCTTTATGAACTTCTTACCAATTCCTGCACTGGATGGTGGACACGTAATTTTCCTTCTTTATGAAATGATTACACGCCGTAAACCAAGCGAACAATTTATGGAATACGCTCAAACTGCCGGTTTCTTTATACTGATGGGTTTACTCGTTTTTGCCAACGGAAATGATATTTTTAAAGCTATTTTCAAATAGAATTAGTAGTTAGAAATTAGAATAAAGAATACTTTGCAAGAGGAAATAATATGAAACCAACTATAATTTGTTACCCCAAATGCGGTACATGCCAAAAAGCCGAAAAATGGCTGAAAGCAAATGGAATTGAATTTAATTACAGACCTATAAAGGAAGAAAATCCTACAAAGCAGGAATTAAGTAATTGGCTGCAAAAGAGCAACTTGCCAATAGCAAAATTTTTCAACACAAGCGGACTTCTTTATAAGGAAAAGAATATGAAAGATAAAGTCAAAACTTTAACGGAAGATGAATTACTCAGCATACTTGCCGAAAATGGTCTGATGGTAAAACGTCCGGTTTTATTATCGGGTAATAATGTTTTGCTTGGATTCAAAGAAGAAGAATGGAAAGAACTCTTTTCAATTTAATTGTTTGAAATTGTTTTTTGTAAACGAAGCTTTAAGCATGAAAAAATGGATAGCTGCATTTAGGTTACGTACATTGCCACTGGCAATTGCCAACACTATTTTAGGCTCATCGTTGGCATATTATTATGGAGGGTTTCGCTGGTCGGTATTTGTGTTGGCTGCTATAACTACTATCCTACTACAAATAATATCAAACATGGCCAACGACTATGGCGATTTTGTGAACGGGAAAGATACTGCTGAACGCATAGGACCTAAAAGAATGGTTCAGTCAGGCGAGATTAGTCCCGGTGCTATGTTGAAAGCAATAATTTTTGCCGGAATACTGGCTGCTATTAGTGGTTTGTGGTTAATAATTATTGGCACCAGAGGAATAGAAATCAGTTATTTAGTCGTTTTTGTTGTTTTAGGGCTTGCTGCAATTGTAGCTGCAATAAAATATACGATAGGAAAAAATCCGTATGGCTATCGCGGTTTAGGCGACATTTTTGTTTTCTTATTCTTTGGTTTGGTTGGTGTATGTGGCACATTTTTTTTACATACCCAACAGTTCAATCCCGCTTTGTTGCTACCAGCTTCTGCTTTAGGATTTTTAAGTGCAGGAGTGCTCAATGTAAACAATTTACGTGATTACCATGCCGATAAAAATGCGGGTAAAAGAACGCTTGTAGTGGCAATTGGCATTAAAAAAGCCAGGGTTTATCACGTTGCACTAATACTTGCAGCATTTGTATTCTTAGCAATATATATCTTAATTACTGCTCCACAATCGTGGCTGTGGTTGTGTATGCTTACATTCGCATTATTTATCAGGCATCTTAAAAAAACAAGCAGTTTTACTGATGCCAAAGAGCTGTTTCCGGAGCTTGGAAAACTGGCAATTGCCACATTTCTGTTTGCATTGACTTTTAGTATAGGATTAATACTCTCCTAGCCACTTAAAAAAACTTTAATCTGATATATTATTTGTAATTTCGCACCGTTTATCCGAAAGCAATATTTATCTTTGTTATGAATATGATAAGTAGCTATAAATCCGTATTGTTCCTGATTATTTTATCTCTGTTTTCTTGTAAAAAGGAAACTGCTGATACTTCCCGTCAAAAAATACTGGAAGTGGAAGGGAAATTTTTATATCTGGATGAAATTCAAAGCATTATACCGCCAAACATCAACCCTGAAGATAGCACAGAAATTGCTCAATCGTATATCAGGAAATGGATAACGAATGTGTTGCTATTTGAAAATGCCGAACGAAATATTACGAATAAAGCTGAAATTGATGAATTACTTGAAGATTACCGTAAATCGTTGATTATTCATCAATACCAACAAAAACTAATTCAGGAACGCTTACCGGCTAATCCAACAGACGAAGAGATTAACACTTTTTACGAGAATTATAAAGAACAGTTGGTGTTAAAGGAAAATGTGATAAAAGGAATTTTGCTGATTACACCTGTAAATGCTCCACAATTGAATAATGTACGTAACTGGATGCAATCGGCAAATACAAAATCGCTTGAAAGTATTGAAAAATACCATATGCAACATGCGGTAAGTTATGAGTATTTTGCGGATAGATGGGTATCGTTTTCTGAAATTTTGAAGAAAATGCCGTTACAACTCGAAAATCCTTCTCAATTTTTATCAGGTAAACGATTTATCGAGATAAGTGATAGTACCAAACTCTATTTGTTGGCTATAAAAGAAACGCGCCTCACAGGGCAAACCGAGCCATTTGAAATGGCTAAACCAAAGATTATTAGCCTGATAATGAACAAAAAAAAGGCTGATTTTATCGATAATTTTGAAAAAGAAATATATGACGATGCCATTAAAAATGAGACAGTTACATTTTTCAACAACGATTAATATATAATTACAACAGAATAAAGTTTACTCTAATCATTCAATGTTACAGTTTTTGTTCTATAATTAGATATTAGTTACTTTTAGCGCTAAAATAATTTATTACACATGAAAATAAAAATTTTCCTTTTTGCAGTTTTGTCAGTTGTAGTTAGCAACGGACTTTTTGCCCAGAAAAATATCATTGATGAAGTAATCTGGATAGTTGGCGATGAGTCTATACTACGCTCAGAGGTTGAAGAACAAAAGTTAAGAGCGCAATATGAAGGTACTCCCATCCAGGGCGATCCTTATTGTGTGATTCCAGAGCAAATAGCTATAAATAAACTTTTCCTGCATCAGGCTGCGCTGGATAGTATTGAAGTGAACGAAAGTTCTGTAATGAACCAGGTTGAAAACCGTTTGAATTTTTTCATTTCACAAATTGGTTCAAAAGAAAAAATGGAAGAGTATTTTGGTAAAAAAACAACCGACCTGCGCGCCGATTTACGCAACACAATACGCGACCAAATGATAATTCAGCAAATGCAGCAAAAACTGGTTGGCGACATAAAATCAACCCCCTCGGACGTTCGTCGTTACTTTAACTCACTGGAAGCCGACAGTATACCCAATGTTCCTGCTCAGGTTGAACTACAAATAATTAGCTTTGAACCTCCGGTACCACTAGAGGAAACTAACCGCATAAAAGAACGTCTTCGCGACTTTACAGATCGTATTAACAAAGGAACATCCGACTTTTCGGTTTTAGCTCGTCTTTACTCTGAAGATACCGAAAGCGCAAAACGTGGTGGAGAGTTAGGATTTATGGGACGCGGACAATTAGTACCGGAGTTTGCTTCGGTAGCCTTTAACCTAACCGACCCTAAAAAAGTTTCTCGGGTAGTACAATCGGAATTTGGCTATCATATTATTCAGTTAATTGAAAAACGTGGCGACCGCTTAAACTGCCGTCATATATTGCTAAAACCTCGCGTATCAGAGCTTGATAAAGTAAAAGGAGTACAACGTCTTGATTCGATATCGGACATAATCCGTAAAGAAAAAATGACATTCGAACAAGCTGTAATGTACTTCTCGCAGGATAAAAATACTGTAATGAACGCAGGTTTAATGTTAAATGAGAAAACTGGAAACTCTAAATTTGAATACCAGGATTTACCTCAGGAAGTAGCAAAAGTAGTTTATGGTATGAATGTAAACGAAATATCGAAACCATTCTCTATGATTAGTCCAACTACCAACAAAGAAATTGTGGCCGTAGTAAAGGTAAAATCGAAAACTCCGAATCATAAAGCCAATATGATTGATGATTATCAAATGATTAAGAACATCTACGAAGCGCGCAAAAAGGAAAAATTTATTACTGATTGGATTTCTAAAAAACAGAAAGAAACATATATTAGCATCGACCCTCAATGGCAGAATTGTAGCTTTCAATATCCGGGTTGGGTTAAAAAATAAGATATTATTCAACTTGACTAAAGTACACTATTACTTTAATTAATAATGTAAATAGCTTTATTTGAATAATCGAATCCAACAGAGCACAAAAAAATAAATTATACAGATGATAAATATTTTTTCAAAAATATTCATTAGTAACATTAAGTACACCGTAGTTTTCGGTGTACTTCTGCTTTTAATAACAACTATACAAAGTCAGGTTCCGGGACAGCTACGCAAAGAGATTTTGAATAAGCAGGCCGGAAAAACCGAAGCTAAACCGGAAAAAAAAGCCAATTCGCCTCGCGAAAGACGCAAAGGTAAACCACTGGCTCCATTCAAACCACTGGCTCCTATTGTAAACCCATTAAACCAGAAAGGCGTTACTTTAATAAATCTCGAAAAAAATGATTTGGCAGAAGTAAACGAAGAGTTACATCCGGATTATATTATTTTACGCGGAAATGTGCTTTTCCGACACGAAAATGTACTTTTATATTGCGATAGCGCTTATTATTATCAAAAAGCCAACTCACTCGATGCGTTTAGCAATGTGCGTATTGTACAAGGCGACACTTTGTTTGTATATTCCGATTTCCTTTTTTATGATGGTAATCTGAAGTTAGCCCGATTACGTCAGCATGTAAAAATGGAAAACCGAAAAACTACACTCACAACTGATAGTTTAAACTACGACCGTAATACAAATCTGGCTTATTACTACACTGGCGGTAAAATTGTTGACCCGCAAAATACACTCACCTCGTTTTGGGGGCAGTATAATACCGTTAATGACAATGCCCAGTTTCGAAACAACGTAGTACTTACAAACAAAAACTTTGTATTGAACTCAGATACGCTCAACTATAATACCAAAACACACATTGCAAATATCATTGGTAAAACAAAAATTATATATCAGAACGAAACTGATATTTTCACCAAAAAAGGATGGTACAATACTGATAATGAGCAAATGATGCTACTAAACCGTTCTCTTATAGTACACAAGGATGGAAATACGATGTTGGGCGATACGATATTTTACGATAAAACAAAAAAAATTGCCGAAGCATTTGACAATGTTATTTTAACCGATTCAACTCAAAAAACAACTCTTACGGGAAACTATGTTTTTTACGATGAAACGACAGAGGCAGGACTTGCTACTGATTCGGCCGTACTACTTGACTGGTCTACTGTTGATAGTATGTGGGTACATGCTGATACACTTCGTACATTTAGCGACTCAATATACAAAGTAGCAAAAGGCTATTACAATGTACGATTGTTCAGAAATGATGTACAGGGAATATCAGATTCTTTGTACTTCTCAACACGCGATTCGGTGATAAACATGATTGGCGAACCCGTACTTTGGTCGGATAATAATCAACTCTCAGGTGAAGTAATTCAGGCATTTACAAAAGATAAAAAGGTAGATCATATCCACGTACAAAGAGCTGCAATTGCCATTCAGAAAGTAGACTCTATAAACTACAACCAACTAAGTGGCAAAGAGTTAATTGCGTATATGGACAGTGGTCAGTTACGTCGTGTACATGTAAGCGGAAATGCCGAAACCATTTTTTATCCGATTGACGATGGCGACTCGACCATAGTTGGATTAAACAAAACGGAAAGTAGTTACGTGGATATGTATTTTAAAAACCGAAAAATTGAACGCATCGTGATGAAATCCGCAACCAGCGGAATTATGTATCCAATCGGACAACTATCAGGAGGTGATCTTTATTTGCGTCAGTTCTTTTGGCTTGCCGAACAACGCCCTAAAAACAATAAAGATATACTAACCAAATACGCTAAAGTAGCGCGCGAAAAAATTGGTACAAGTTCAATTATGGGTATGAGTACCGGCAGTACTGAAAAAAACAACAGACCCAAAGAAATTTCCAAATAACAGTTTATTAAATAAAGACTTACAACGAAAAGCAAGAAAAATATGAGCAATTAATTTGTCAAATTGTATAAAAATTTTCAGTATTTGCAAGTAATAATTTCTGAAATAATTTTGTACCTTTACAATTAATAAAACATTATTTCATATGATATATAAATTTACAGTATTGTCCGACGAGGTCGATAACTTTGTACGGGTTATTAATATCGACCCTGAAGCCAGTTTTTTTGATTTACATACCATAATTCTGGATTCGGTAAATTACGATAAAAACCAAATGACCTCCTTTTTCATTTGCTCGGATAACTGGGAAAAAGAACAGGAAGTTACTCTGATTGAAATGGATTCAAGTTCAGAATACGATAATCTGGTAATGGACGAAACAAAACTGGAAGAACTTATTACTGACGAGAAGCAAAAATTACTGTATGTGTTTGATATGATTGCCGACAGAGCATTCTTTATTGAATTAACAGATATTATTCCGGGGAAATCAGTTGCAGCTCCTACAATAGTGAGCTCAACAGGTGATGCTCCTCAACAATTGCTCTCTGACGATGGATTGAATTTAAATCAGGCAGTAAATATCGACGAAAACTTCTATGGCGATGAAGATTTCAATGTAGATGAGTTGGACGAAGAAGGATTTGGCGATATGAATTTTGATGATAGCTCACTTTTTGCCGATGACGGTAAATTTTAATAACGCACACTTTTCATATTCGAACTTAAAAAAGACAGAAAGTAGTACATCCATTTTCTGTCTTTTTTTGCTTTTAAATGAATAAACACGCAGAAAATACGCTCATTGTTGTGCTTGGACCTACGGGTGTTGGCAAAACTGACATTAGCCTGAAACTGGCATCGCTTTTCAATTGTCCGATTATCTCATCAGACTCGCGGCAGTTTTACCGTGAACTAAAAATTGGAACAGCTGCCCCTACTCCATCGGAACTCGAGAAAGCTGAACATTTGTTCATTGGTTCTCACTCGATATTCGATAAGTACAATGCGGGTCAGTACGAATTGGATGTTTTACAAAACTTATCCGAAATTTTCAAAACAAAAAAAGCAGCGCTACTGGTGGGCGGCTCAATGATGTATATTGATGCAGTTTGTAACGGTATTGACAACATCCCCACTGTTGACGACCAGACCCGAAACCATTGGAAAGAGCTTTATGCCGAGAAAGGACTGGAGTATATTCAGGCTGAATTAAAACGATTGGATCCCATTCACGCACAGGAAGTTGACCCCAATAATTACAAACGGATTTTGCATGCACTAGAAATTTGCAGCATTACGGGCAGGCCATTTACTGAGTTGCGTACAGGAATTAAGAAGGAACGACCGTTCAATATACTCAAAATAGGTCTCAATCGTCCACGACAGGAATTATATGACCGAATAAACAACAGAGTACTTAAAATGATGGAAAGTGGTTTGTTGAACGAGGCTGAACCTTTTTTTGAACACCGTGAATTAAATACACTTAACACTGTAGGATACAAAGAATTATTTGAATATTTTGCCGGAAACTGGACGCTTGAATATGCAATAAATATGATTCAGCAAAATTCACGACATTACGCTAAAAAACAGTTAAGTTGGTTTAATCGTGATAAAGAAATTCACTGGTTTCATCCGGACGATGAAAACCAGATAATTAATTATATCAGCACTCAAATAACAACGTTAAGATGAAAATTACTGAAAAAGCACAGCTTACAGCATACAATACCTTTGGCATTAATGCCATAGCTGATTATTTGGTTCAATACCACAATGTTGATGAATTAAAGCAAATCATTGAACAGGGTATGCTTCGCAAACACAAGTATCTTCATGTAGGTAAAGGCAGTAACCTGCTCTTTTTGAACGATTTTCAGGGTGTTGTTTTGCATTCCGAAATTTCATATTTTAAAATTGTTGCAGAAAATGAATCAATGGTTGAAATTGAGGTTGGTGCTGGTGTTGAATGGGACGAATTTGTTGAATACACAGTTCGAAATCAGTTCTTTGGAATTGAAAACTTATCGTTAATTCCGGGTGAAGTAGGTGCCGCAGCCATACAAAACATTGGTGCTTATGGTTCGGAAGCATGCGAAACAATTAAAGAAGTACATGCTGTAAATTTAAAATCGGGTGATAAACAAATATTTAAAAAAAACGATTGTAAATACGGCTATCGCGAAAGCATCTTTAAAAATGAATATAAAAACCAATTTGCGATAGTTGCAGTTGTTTTTGAACTTAGCAAAAAACCTGTTTTCAATCTAAGTTACCAGCAACTTGAAAAAGAAGTGCTGAAAAACGGTGAAATTAATGCGGATAATATTCGAAACACCATCATTCGTGTACGTAACAGCAAATTACCCGACCCCAAAATTTATGGAAACGCAGGCAGCTTTTTTATGAACCCTGTAGTGAGTAAAGCACTTTTTAATAACATTCAGTCTGATAATCCTGAAATGCCACACTATTTTGTGTCGGATAGCGAAGAAAAAATTCCGGCAGCCTGGCTCATCGATCAGTGTGGCTGGAAAGGACGCCGGGTGGGTAATGCAGGCGTACACAGCGAACAGGCATTGGTAATAATCAACAAAGGAGGTGCTACAGGAGCTGAAATAGTTCATTTGGCTGAACTAATTCAGCAGTCAGTATTTAATAAATTTGGTATTCGTTTGCAACCCGAAGTAAACTACATTAGCTAATTATCACACATGAAATAAGTGCAAAAAATTACGGGGTACAGGAGTCTCAAAATGTATTTCTTCTAATGTCATGGGGTGAATAAACGATAATTTACGGGCATGTAACCCCATTCTACCGATTGGCGAAGTGTATGACCCGTATTTTTTATCGCCTACAATTGGGTGACCTATTTCCTGCATGTGTACTCTAATCTGATTTTTTCGTCCGGTTTCGAGTTCAACCTCAAGCAATGAAAACTGCTCATTGCGTTTGATGCATTTATAATGTGTAATAGCCTGTTGCCCACCATTATCGGTTTGACTCGAGTGAATTTTAAGCGATTTTTGATTTTCGGTAAGCCAGCTTATTATTGTATCTGATTCCTTCTCCACTTTGCCATCAACCAAAGCAACATATACTCTTTGAGTTACCACACGGTGCCAGTGTTCCTGCATTGCCAACTGAATTTCGCGGGTTTTTGCAAACACAAGTATACCCGAAGTCTCTCTGTCAATTCGGTGAACCACAAATATCCGGTTCGATGGTGATGCTTTTTTTACATAATTCTTTAATATCGAAAAAGCTGTAGTTTCATCAGCAACGCCGGTACTTACCGTAAGTAATCCCTCTTTTTTATCTACCACAATAATATCCTGATCTTCAAACATTATTTTCAGTTTCGGATGTATTAATTCAGTATTACCCCTACTACTGTTAATGGTAACAACTGAGCCCGGTTTAAGCAATAAATTAAACTGTGTGGTAACTGCTCCATCTACAGCAACCTGACGATGCGATAAAAGCGATTTTACAGCATTTCGGCTCATACCTCCCATTTTCGACAGTAAAAAGTTCATTAATTCTACGTTTTCCTTCACAGTTAAACGTGTATCATTTGGTTTGGGAGAATACTTATTTGTTGGTTTCATTTGTAATATTGTTTTAAATAAATCGTACGTGAAATACCTGATGGTTTATTATATTTACACAACAGAGACATATAGCGTGTTGTATTAATCAGATGGATTAGTTTAACCTGATTATTTTATTATTTCAGAAAATCGTTTCTTTTTAAACAGAAAATATTCTGTTAGTATACTCTTTCCGAGCATTGTATTACAATTAACATGCGTTGAAAACCTCAGATTTTCATTGCGTTTTGCTTTAAACTCGTGCATTTGTAGTTTAAAATCTTTTCGGGCTTTTAAAATTGCTTTTGCATTCTCCTTTTTCCCTGTAAAAATGTGCTGTAACCAGGCAAGATAATCTAACCATTTTCGGATTCTTAGCACCTTGTCTAAATCCTTCTTTGGCAGATTTTTATAAAGCATCAAAAGATTGTTTCTGAAATTAAGATAAGTTTTACGTGGACTTTCCACATTCAGAGTTCCTCCTCCTACGTGGTAAACTGTGCTTTGCGGCACACATACCACCCTGTATCCTCTTGCATTTAATCGCCAGCAAAGATCAATTTCCTCCATATGAGCAAAAAAATCATCGTCCAAAGCGCCAACTTTAAAAAATAAAGCCGACCGTACGACCATACAGGCACCCGAAGCCCAAAAAACATCAATTATGTTATCGTACTGGCCATTATCCTGTTCCACTTCATTAAAAACCCGGCCTCGACAATACGGATATCCCAAATAATCGATAAATCCTCCGGCAGCACCTGCATGTTCAAAATGCGTTTTCCGATTGAAGGCCTTAATCTTTGGCTGACAAGCTCCCACATCAGGGTTATTATCCATATAGTTTATCAATGGTTCGAGCCAGCCCTCTGTAAGTTCTACATCTGAGTTTAGCAACACGAAATATTCCGCATCTATCTGGCTTAAAGCTTTGTTGTATCCTGATGCAAATCCGTAGTTTTTATCAAGTTTAATGGTTTTTATAGCAGGGTATTCCTTTTGTAAGAATGCTATAGAACCATCGGTAGAGGCATTATCAGCAACATAAAGTACTGCCCCTTCTGATTTG
>JBLIZK010000432.1:0-10609 GCA_048859825.1 Paludibacter sp. | reverse complement strand
AGGCTCCCCTCTCAATAACTGTCTCGATTTCAATTCGTTTTTCTTAGCGAAACGGACTGCAAAGGTAATACATTTTTTTGATTCACCAAAAATTTTCAAAAAAAATTTTTCTTTTAATTACCGCCACTCGCTATTCTCTGACCCGGTCTTTCAACCGCTAACCACCTCCGTGGCTCTCATCAAAAGCGGGTGCAAAAGTAGAAACTTTTTTTCATTCTACCAAATGTTTTTAAAATAATTTTTCAAGTTTATTTTCTCTCAAATCCTTCAAAACATAAGGCTATATAATACCCTTCCATCACCTCAATCTATTCGCTGTCTCTCTCGAAAGCGGGTGCAAAAGTAGACACTATTTTTTAATTATCCAAATAGTTTTACGCTTTTAGAAACATTTTATTCAAATAAAAATTTATCTTGCTGGCAGTGTGAACTTTAAATTATCACAAAATATTGTCAATAAATACAGATAACAACACATGGCAAAAAAAAACAAGGATGTATAACGTATAAAATATTAATGGCAAATGAATTCATCACTCAAACTAACAAGAAATTTTCCTTAATATACACAGAATAATAATGGTAAAGATAAAAATAATCTATCTTTGTATATACAATCATATACGACTTTATGCTTGAAACACTATATAAAGGTATTTTAGTAGGGCTATTTGTATCTGTACCAATGGGCCCTATAGGGATGCTGTGCATACAAAGAACCTTGAATAAAGGACAAATACATGGATTATTGACCGGACTTGGTGCTACAACATCAGATTTACTGTATACGTTTGTCTCACTCTTTTTTCTGAGTTTTATAAGTGATTTTATTGAAAAGTATAAATTTGTCATACAGTTATCAGTAAGTGCTATACTTATAATTTTTGGTTTTTTTATTTTTAACAGCCATCCTTCTGTACAGCCTAAACCAACTGAAAACAGAAATAGCAGCTTAATTAGTGATTATATAACATCATTTGGTTTAACACTATCCAATCCATTAGTACTATTAGTACTCATTGCTCTCTTTGCAAAATTTGAATTTCTGACATCCAGTTCGAGTTACATAGAAATTGCGTTAGGCGTAAGTGCTATTTTGATTGGAGCATCGCTCTGGTGGCTTACATTAACCTTTATTGTAAGTAAATTAAGAAACAAACTTACAATAAATGGCATTAGGGTCATTAACAAACTTACGGGTATAATCATTATATCGATTGGTATAACCGGAACCTTATTATCAATAATTTGACAAGTTAAATTCTAAAAAATATACTCAAGGTGAAACTTAAAATTGACAAAAGTAAATTTGATATCATTAGCCGGATTGGCCTAATAATATGTGTAATAGCAGTAATTGTCCAGTTTTTCCCCGGTCAACATAAGTTTAGTTACCAGTTTGAAATTGGGAAACCATGGTCGTATGAATTGGTTACAGCCGCATTTGATTTCCCTATATACAAAAACGAAAAAGAGCTTGAAGCTGAAAGGAAACAATTGCTTCAAAATTTCAACTGCTACTTCAATGCAGATACTACTGTATATATGAAACAGTTAAATAAACTGGTATCAGACCAATTAAAACTAACCGGAAAACAACCTGAACATATCAGATTTTTGAAAACCAGATTTGCCGAAATATACAAAACAGGGATAGTTTCATCAGACATAATGAACATGTTAAAAGCAAACGGTTATTCCAATATCGATTGTATTTTACCTAACAGATATACTGAAACAAAAAGCGTAAGCTCAGTTTTCACACCTAAAAGTGCGTATGAAGCTTTTATTCAAAATGCCCCGGAGAAGGTAAAATCATATAATATTAACAATTATTTGGTCGAAAACCTTGCGTATGACAGTATTGCAACTGAAGATGCAATAAAAGAATACCTTAAAACCTTGTCGCTTACAACCGGTATGGTGCAAACGGGGGAACGAATAATTGACAGAGGAGAGATAGTGAATGTAGAAAACTACAAAATTCTGCATTCTTTAAAAATTGAATTTGAAAAAAGGAAAAAGTCTATTCGTCAATCAGCTCTTGTTCGTATCGGACAAATAATTATTATTGCAGTTTTAATCTCGTTGTTTTTTCTATACCTGAAGCTTTTCCGCCAACGTATTTACGAGAATTTCGGCAACTTAGTATTTCTGTCATTATTAATATTATTACTAACCGGTCTTTCAACATTAACCATTTACCAAACGAGCATCCATTATTTAATGGTCCCCTATGCTCTACTGCCAATTATTATCCGCGTGTTTTTTGATTCGAGAACTGCATTGTTTGCTCATATAATTACGATGTTGATAATTTCGTTTATAGTAGACAATCCATTTCAGTTTGTAATATTACAAATATCAATAGGTATGGTGGCTGTGTCAAGTTTAAAGGACATGACACAACGATCGCAGCTAGCTCAAACAGGTCTTTACATCTTTATTACATATACTTTGGTGTTTTTTGCTTTAGAGTTTATATCCGAAGGCGAAATCGACAGGCTAAACTATCAACCTATTATATATTTTGCTATAAGCAGTACCATTTTATTGTTTGCTTATGTACTCATCTATTTATTTGAGAAAATGTTTGGATTGATATCTGCCCTGACTCTTGTTGAGCTTACGAATGTAAACAGCGATTTAATGATATCATTTGCCGAAAAAGCACCCGGCACCTTCCAACACACGCTTCAGGTATCAAATCTGGCAACAGAGGCCGCAAAGAAAATTGGCGCCAATAGTCTCTTAGTACGTACAGGTGCTTTGTATCACGACATTGGCAAAATGCAAAATCCGGGCATTTTCATTGAAAACCAGTTTGGAGCACAAAACCCATTAAAAGAAATGCCCTACGAACAAGCCGCCAAACTGATTATATCACATGTGACCGATGGAGTAGAACTAGCGAAAAGGAGTCACTTACCTGAGCAAATTATTAACTTTATTACCACGCATCATGGTATAAGTAAAACGAAATACTTTTATAATCTGTTCTGTAATGACAATCCGGACATTAAACCCGACGATAGTATTTTTACTTATCCCGGGCCATTGCCAAACAGTAAAGAAACAGCAATCCTGATGATGGCTGATGCCGTGGAAGCGCGTGTAAGAAGCTTAAAAAACTATACCGACGAGACTATTAATGATGCCGTGGAACAAATGATCGATTCACAAATTGCAGACGGGCAATTTAAAGAAGCTCCGATCAGTTTCAGAGATGTTGAAACCGTAAAGCAGGTATTTAAAGAAAAAATAAAGAATATGTATCATTCCAGAATTGTATATCCGGAATTAAACAAATCCATTAATTAAAAAATGCGGGCAAAACTCGGCCCGCATTTTTAGTTAATGATTACACTTATAACCTTTTCTGAGTTTACTTGTACTGCTCTGTAAGTTGCAGCAAATTGCAGGATATTATGCAATGTAACTTCTGAAGGTTGCAAACTAATCTCATTTTTTTCAATCTCACTTATACGCAAATCTTTTTTACACTTTAAAGAAGTAGTAGTTCTGTTCATAGGCACCGCTTATATATGTTATATCATATTTAACGGCGATTATGAATAAAAATTGTATCCAAGTAGAAATTCTTTATTTTATTTCAAGCGAAATACCTTTATCAGAAGCTATTTTTCGCATATTTATCAAAGCATAGCGCATACGACCAAGTGCAGTATTAATACTTACATTGGTTTTATCAGCAATTTCCTTAAAACTCAGGTCCTCAAAAAAACGCATCCGTATTACTTCTTTTTGATTTTCAGGTAAGAAATCCATTAAACTAACCGTATCCAGCAATACCTGTTCGTTCGAGATTACATCTTCGATACTTAATTCTGTAAGTTTAGCACTACTGTGCAAGATATCAAAATCAATTCCATCGGCCGAGAAAGTATTCTCATTCCGTAACTTTCGGAAATAATCAATGATCAGATTATGAGCTATACGATTAATCCAGCCTAAGAATTTGCCCGTGTCAACATACCTTCCCTGCTGTATAGTAGTGACAGCCTTAATAAAAGTATCCTGGAAGATATCTTCAGACAAATCTTTGTTTTTTACGATAAGATATATGTACGAGTAAACTTTGGATTGGTGCCTGTTTAAAAGCACTCCAAACGCCTCATTATTGCCTTCCTCATACAACCGAACAAGCAGTTCGTCGGCTAATTGATTCAGATTTTTCATTACCACTAAATTTTAAATTTCAGCGTAATTATTTGCAATAGGCGTTTAGTTTGATTTAATGATGTAGTATTTATATTGCAAATATACAAACAAAAACTATTCATACAAGTATTTTAACATAAAAGTAAAAATGATTTCTATAATTGTGTTATTTGATTGAAAATAAATAATCGATATTTTCTAAAAACTTGCACATTCTATTTGTTAAATGTGTATATTTGCATTGTAAGATTTTTTGCGAAAAAAACAAAATATGGTTCAGACCGTTTATATACAACATTTACATTATAATTAATTCATTTTTATAAATTAAAATGAAATTGAACAAAATAATTTACAGGCCGTCGAAAATTAGCATTTTAATCGACTTCTCATTTTTGGCCTTGTGTATTTTTGTTGTATTGCGGTTTTTCCCGCTTACCACACAAAATCCTTTTCAGAAAGATGATTTAGCATCAGTAATCTACTTTGCTATATGGTTTGTAATATCCTATATACTTGGTAGATACAAAGCACTGCAATACCAGAAATATGTTGTAACATCAACTAATTTAATACTAGCTACACTGTTCACATTTTTAACGATGTGGGCAATTTCATATTTCGTATTCGATAAATACTTTTCGGTAAGTGTGTTATTTAATTTTACCTTTACATTGTTATTGGTAAACTCCGCATTCCATTTATTATATTTTGCTATATTATATGCTGTAAACTACGACGAGGAAATTATAGAAAACGAGCATCGTGCAAATGCTGTTACAAAAAAATCGACTCCACTCGACGAAGAAAGCTATCAGGATTTATGCAGTGTTATTTCTGATTTTGCGGGCGAAAAAACACTTAGAATACTTGAAGAAACTGTTGATTTCAGAAGTGGCAACACACTAGTTAGCTTTTTGGAAAGTCATACCGACTTACAATCGAAAATAAAGTACAAATTTTCAACCATCGTTTTGCTTCAACTTTTGAACGATATTAGAGGCATTAATAAAATGTTTTCTATTATAAATAACAAATTACCTGACAATGGGATATTGATAACCCGTTTTGAGTCGAAAAGTACAATTAAAAAACGGTTTCTAAAAAAATATCCGGCCGGATTAAATATGATTTTTTATTCAGTTTACTTCTTTATTAAAAGAGTTATACCACAAATATTTTTAACAAAAAGAATTTATTACGACATAACTAAAGGCAGAAACAGAGTTTTATCGAAAACAGAGGTATTAGGAAGACTTTATTTATGTGGTTTCGAGGTGTTTGACGAAAAAAAGATAGGAGAGTATAACTATATATATGCACGCAGAGTAAAACAACCGGATACGAAAATTAACCGTATTTACGGACCGTTAATTAAATTAAGCAGAGTAGGTAAGAATGGTAAAAAATTTAATGTATATAAATTCAGAACCATGCATCCTTATTCTGAATTTATTCAAGCGTATATTTTTAACAAGAACAGTTTACAGGATGGTGGTAAATTTAAGCGCGATATCAGAATTACAACCATGGGACGTTTTATGCGAAAATACTGGCTGGATGAACTTCCAATGTTGATAAACCTGTTAAAAAACGAGATGAAGATAGTTGGTGTACGCCCTTTAAGTGCACATTATTTTAGTTTGTACAGCAAAGAACTTCAGGAATTACGCACCAAAACCAAACCGGGGCTTTTGCCTCCTTTTTATGCCGACATGCCTAAAACCTTGGCCGAAATTGAAGCTTCTGAACTAAAATATATTCATCAATGTTTAAAAAGAGGGACACTAATCACAGACATTAAATATTTATTTCTAATTTTAAACAATATCCTTTTCAAGAAAGCCAGAAGTGCCTGAAATACAAATACGAAAAAACACACATCATGAAAAAAATAATCGTATTCCTAATGTTGATTTCATTACCTGCTGTTTATTCGCAGGAGATACCTCAACACGTATCATATTACAGAATTTACGACTTTCTGGATGAATTGACTACCGAAGGTATTATTGAACTAAATACAGCAATTAAACCTTATAGCAGAAATACTATTTTGGAGCAATTACTTATAGCTCAAAATAGCAAAAAGCTCACAGCCCGTCAGAAAAAAGAAGTTGATTTCTTTTTAAACGATTTGGCTATCGAAAGAGGTGAACTTCCATCAACCCGGTGGAATATCTTTAAAAACAAAAATTTGAAAGCGGCTTTATTGAGTCCCGGGGTATACTATAGAGACTCTGTTTTTAAAGCACGTCTAACCCCGGCTTTGGGTTTGAATGTATTAAACAATAGTACATCAACCATTACGCAACGATGGATAGGCGCTGATTTTCAAGCATCAATAGGCAAAAACATCTCAATCTATGGTAGTATCAGAGATTTATCGAATAATGGTGAACGGCTTTCGGGCACTACTTATTTGAACGATCAACCCGGATATCAATACAAAGAAGCCAGTTATGGAGGCGATTTCAGCGATTCAAGGGGAGGTATTAAACTTTCAAACAAATGGGGATCAATTGGAATAGTAAAAGATAATATCGTATGGGGTGACAATTACCATGGTTCAAATATCCTTTCGGGAAGGGCACCTTCATTTCCGATGATAAGTTTAAACCTGAAACCAGTTAAATGGTTTGAATTAAACTACATACATGCATCACTGGTATCGAATGTATATGACAGCACTTATTATTACGTCGAAAACGGCGAAAGAAAATGGTATCGCCCGGCCAATAAGTTTATGGCCGCCAATATGATAACAATTACCCCGGTTCGAAACCTGAGAATCTCAATTGGTAATTCAATTATATATGCTGAAAGGACCATCCAGGCGGCATACTTAATTCCAATTGCGTTTTATAAATCCATCGATCATACACTTACAAAAGGATTAGGTACTGAAAACCAGAATTCGCAGATTTTTTTCAACTTAAGTTCACGTAATATCAAAAAATTACATCTTTACTCTTCTGTTTTTATTGATGAGTTTAGTTTTGACAGATTAAATTCATCGAATAAGGAAGCTAACCCTGTATCAATTAAAGCCGGTGCTTCGACAAGCAATATACTCATTGATGGTTTATCGGCAACTTTAGAGTACACTCGTTCAAATATTCTGAATTATAAACACTCCATCCCATTGATTAGTTATACTTCAAACGGTTATAATATGGGGCACTATTTAGGTGATAATTCACAGGAAATTTATGCTCAAATCATGTATAAACCTTTAAGAGGACTTGATTTAAAAGCTTATTATGTAAATGCAAAACATGGAAACGAGTATGATTATATACGCAGAGGTACATCAAATGGCATAACCGGTAATGTAGAAATGACGATAAGTCAGCCTTCGTTGGGTGAAATTATATGGAAAAATCAAACATTTGGCTTAAACGCCACATACGAACCAATAAACAATGGTTACGTTTTTTTGAAGATTGAAAAAAGTAATATTGAAACTTTTGAGCCTGTAAAAAGTCCGGCATTTGGTGAAAACCGGAAAACAGCATCAGAATATATGAATTACTTTAGTCCCCTATTTTATCAGGGAGATAAATTAACAATTAGTGCCGGTTTTAGCTTTGGATTTTAGTTGAACTATCAACTAATTTGAACTAAACACAACTAGTTAATTTTTCTAAACATTATGATAAAATAAAACTTTTTAGATTTTAAATTGTTGTCTGTATGAATGTTATTCAGGACACACAACATGTATGTTCCATTTTCTTTATATTGCGTTAACTTTCAATTAGTGAACTTGAAAGACTAATTTTATGATTGAATTTTTAAAAATTGAAAATGTATACGACCCAAATTTTGAGGAAGTATTTCATTTGTACAATGCGGCATTCCCGAGCTATCTGCGAAGAAGTTGGACGGGTATAGAAATGTTATTGAGTAAAAAACCAGCATTTCACAGTATTTATGTGAAGCACAAAAAGGACTTTGCCGGTTTAATACACTATTGGACTTTCGACAAGTTTGTGTTTATTGAACATTTTGCTATTCAGCCTGATTTGCGAAATAAAGGGCTTGGTTCAAAAATACTGAAGAAGTTTTTATCCGACATCACCTTGCCGGTGATTATCGAAACGGAATTACCCCGAAATTTAGTAGCAAGTAAACGAATTCATTTTTATGAACGATTGGGATTATTTGTTACTTCAAATTTTTACATGCAACCACCGTACGAAGGTAGTCAGGTGATGATGTCGATGTTAATAATGTCAACAGATTATCAGTTTACCAACAAACACTTTAATCAGATAAAAAATACTCTATACAAAGAAGTATATAAATACGACCAGAAAAAAGAAATAGCAAAAAAGGGACTTTAAAAGTCCCTTTTTTGGTTATTCATGCCAATCGCCATGCGATTTTATAAGTTCAATTAATTTATCTACCGCCTCGTCTTCCGGTATGCCCCGTTCAACACATTCCTTCTTTTTATAAAGGCTTACCTTGCCTCTGCCCGCTCCTACATATCCATAATCAGCATCAGCCATTTCGCCGGGACCGTTCACAATACATCCCATTATTCCAATTTTCAGACCTTTCAGGTGCGATGTACGCGCTTTAATTCGGGCAATAACTGTTTGAAGGTTAAACATTGTTCGACCACAACTCGGACACGAAACATATTCGGTTTTCGTAACCCTTACACGGGCGGCCTGTAATATGCCGAACGAAACTGAGACCACATTTTCGATTGAGATTAATCCTTCATTCTCAAGTAAAATACCATCGCCAAATCCATCGATAAACATTACACCTAAATCTGCAGCAGCTTTTATCTGCAGACTTTGCAATACATCATCTGAATATTTCTGATATAACACTACAGGTGTTGTACATTCATTATGCAAAAGTGTTTGATAAATAGCGCGATATTCACTAACCCGGTTCAACTGTGAGGTCGTTGCAAGTAGTACAATATCAGTTGCCTGTTTTAATAGCAATATGAGTTCGGGCGTAAAATCTGCATAATTGATTTCCAGAAACTTTATTTCATTTTCATCTGCAATTAACTCATTTAATGTATCAGCTTTATATACACTAAAAGATTTTCCTTCCGGTGAGATTATTTTATTTCCTTTCATCAAATAATCCGGAATTGTGGCAAAACCACCATCAGCATTTGCAACAACTACCGGAACATTATCCCCTCCTATATTTAATACAGCATGCGTTGCACGCCTTTTGTATTCATATTTTAACCAATCGGTATTCTCTGAGTGCGCGATAAAATCATTACCCGAACGAGATGAACAATAATCAACTAAAAGTCGGGCTACAGGCACTTCAGCCTCAGGGTCCTCGCTTAATGATACACGAATGGTATCGCCAATACCATCAAGTAAAAGAGCCCCAATACCGACTGCCGATTTTATACGACCATCCTCACCATCGCCCGCTTCAGTAACCCCCAGGTGTAGCGGATAATGCATATCGTGCTTTTCAAGCTCATCCACCAATAAACGAACGGTGTGAACCATCATCACGGTATTGGATGTTTTCATTGAAATAACCACATTATGAAAATTCTGCTCCCTGCAAATCTCGAGAAATTCAAGACAGGAGGCAACCATCCCTTCCGATGTATCACCGTAACGATTCATCATACGCTCACTTAACGAGCCATGATTCACTCCAATTCGTATAGCGGTATTATTTTGCTTACAGATATCCAGAAAAGGAATGAACCGTTCCCTAATCTTCTGATTTTCTGCCATAAATTCCTCTTCGGTATAATCAGTTGTATCTGATTTAATACTTTTCACATAATTACCGGGATTGATGCGTACTTTTTCCACATTTCGCGCAGCTACATCGGCCGCATTTGGATTAAAGTGAATGTCGGCAACCAAAGGTGTTGAATATCCCTTTGCACGAATCCCATCGTGAATTAGTCTGGCACTTTCGGCCTCGCGAATACCCTGAGTAGTGTAACGGACCAATTCAGCGCCCGCTTCAATAATGCGAATTCCCTGCTCTACTGAACTTTCAATGTCATTTGTATCGGTATTTGCCATTGACTGAACACGTACCGGAAATTCACCACCAAGTTGTAAACTACCCACGTGCACTTCACTTGCCGGACGACGACTGTATTTGAATGGATTAATTTTCCACATATATCTTCAATTTTTATTACTGTTTAATATTTAAATTATTGTTCAGATAATGAACAACAAAGAGTTTAAAAAGTTAGTTTCAGTGTATTTTTTTTCGTATTAATGAAATATTTTGTTTGAATTTTTGATAACCAGCCCGCTTTATTGCCGAATTCCGAAACAAACTATTAAATTCTTCAACTCTCAGACTATTCCAATTGTCAACACCATAACTATAAATCTCTGGCAATGGTTCTAATTGTTTTGTAGCATGAGGTTTGGCCCATTTTTTATTCCACGGA
>JBLIZK010000431.1:0-2276 GCA_048859825.1 Paludibacter sp. | reverse complement strand
ATAACCAGTTTTATGCCCGAATCGGCTGCCTCCATAATGGCATCGGCTGCTATAGCGGCGGGTATAAAAATAATGGATGTATCTGCACCTGTGGCTTTTACAGCCGATTCAACGGTATTGAACACCGGCACACCATGCACTTCCTGACCGCCTTTACCGGGCGATACACCAGCCACCACATTTGTTCCGTATGCTACCATTTTACCGGTATGGAAACTTCCATCGCGACCGGTAATGCCCTGTACAAGGACTTTTGTATCTTTATTTATTAAAATGCTCATATTCGTATAATGTATTAATGTAAAAGGTATGTATTCATTTACAAGCTATTTACCAAACGGATAGCCTCTTTTGCAGCTTCGCTCAACGATTTTACGGTTGGCAAATTATGTTCGGCAATTATGCGCAATCCCTCTTCGGCATTTGTACCCGATAAACGAATAACAATAGGAATATCCACTTTAAGCTCATTCAGGGCAGTTACCAGACCCTTGGCCACATCGTCGCAACGGGTAATACCACCGAATATATTAATCATTATCACTTTTACATTCTTATCGGCCATAAGCAGGTTCATGGCATCCACCACTTTTTTAGGACTGGAGCTACCTCCGATGTCCAGAAAGTTTGCCGGATTGCCACCGTAATGCTTAATAACGTCCATGGTAGCCATTGCTAAACCGGCACCGTTTACCATGCAGCCAATGTTTCCATCCAAACGGATGTAGCTTAATCCGGCAGCTTTCGCTTCCAGTTCCTTTTTCTCGTCTTCGTCGGGTTCGTTCATGGCTTCAATATCGGCCTGACGGAACATCGCATTGTCGTCGAAATTCATTTTGCCATCTATGGCTGCCAATTGTCCATCGCCGGTAATTACAAAAGGATTTACTTCAACGATAGAAGCATCCTTGTCCATAAAAATGCGGTATAGTTTCTTGAAAATATCAGCCGCTTGTTTTACCTGATTGATGTCCTGAAACAATTCAAAGGCAATCTTACGGGCCAAAAAGTCGGTCATTCCCAAATCGGGGTCGATAGGGAATTTAAGAATTGCTTCCGGATTGGTTTTGGCTACTTCCTCTATTTCCACACCCCCTTCGGCACTGGCCATAAATAAAACGGATTTGGTGTTACGGTCAATGGTTAATCCCACGTAATATTCTTTTTGTATTTCAACAGCATCGGCCACCAATACTTTTTCAACTGTCAGGCCCTTAATATCCATGCCGAGAATTTTTTGTCCGGCAATGCGGGCTTCATCCACTGTTTTGGCAAGCTTTACGCCGCCTGCTTTACCACGTCCGCCTACCAATACCTGTGCTTTAACCACCACCATACGGTTTAGTTCGCGGGCAGCTTGTTCTACCTCTTCTACTGTGTAGCAAAGCTTATCGTCGGGCACCGGTATGCCGTATTCCCTGAAAATTTGCCTTGCCTGATACTCGTGAATCTTCATTAGCTATCCTTTCTTATTTTTAAAAGTTAATAATCTGTTTTGTAAAGAATTTGCCTTGATAATCAGTAAAAACACCTGCATATTATGCTAATAAACAACAGAAGTCTGATTTTTTAAGACGATTGCATCAACCGGAATCATTATAAATTATGTAATCGTTGTTATAGTGTTTTCAGTACATTAACAGAATTAAGGTTTAAGTTGTTTACTCTAAATTATAATAATATCCCTTTTTGGTAAGATTTAACATAATTAATAAGCGCCCAACCCATCCACCCGGGCAGATACAAACAGGCGTTTTAGTACAATAAGCATATATCAAAAAATACAGTGTATATGTCAATTTAAATACTTAGAGTTTAGTGCGAAGTTATACTTTTGTAACCCGAGATATTAAATAAACCCCAATAATTTAAATACACATGAACAAACAATTGATTGAGCAATCGTTCGAGATTGCCAAAGCACGTTATGCCGAAGTGGGTGTAAATGTAGAAACAGCACTCAGCCAGTTAGATAAATTACCTATTTCATTGCACTGCTGGCAAACCGACGACGTGACAGGTTTTGAAAAACCGGACGCAACGCTTACCGGAGGTATTCAGACTACAGGTAACTATCCGGGTAAAGCCCGCAATATTACTGAAGTAATGGCCGACCTCGAAAAAGCCCTCAGCCTTATTCCGGGAAATCACCGCGTGAATGTACATGCCATCTATGGCGACTTTAGTCAGGGCTTTGCCGATCGCGATAAAATTGAACCTAAACATTTTCAGGTATGGATTGATTGGGCAAAAAAGAATGGCTACGGTCTTGACTT
>JBLIZK010000430.1:0-5515 GCA_048859825.1 Paludibacter sp. | reverse complement strand
ACATTGCCGACAGTGGTTTTGGAACCCGTGGTCCACGCGTTTTAAACGATCGGGCTGGCGAAGTAGGCCGCACATTAAACGTAAAGGATTTTGATTTGGAAAAACTATTTGTAAAAGAAGGGGTCCAAATCTTACATCTGTCTGGTTTAATTGGAGCTCTTTCGCCCGAAACCAGTGAGTTTTGCCTGCAACTGGCCCGCTATGCAAAAAAAACAGGCACACGCATATCGTTTGACCTGAATTACCGCGCATCCTTCTGGAAAGGGCGCGACAAAGAATTAAGAGCCATTTTTACTGAAATTGCATCTGTTTCTGATATTCTTATCGGAAACGAAGAAGATTTTCAGCTTTGTTTGGGAATTGAAGGACCTGAAGCCGGAGGTAAAGGCATTGAAGCCGAAATTGAAGGCTTCAAAGGCATGATAGGTCGCGTAAAAGCGGCATTCCCCAATGCTTCGGTATATGCCACCACTTTACGACAGGTAATAAGCACAAACGAGCACCTTTGGGGAGCTATTATGCTCGACGGCGATGACTGGCAGGTGATAATGCCACGAAAAATTAATGTTCTCGACCGAATAGGTGGTGGCGATGGTTTTGTAGGTGGCATGCTTTACGCTATACTGAAAGGCTGGCCGGCCGAACAATGGGCACAATTTGGATGGGCATCCGGAGCTCTGGCTACCACATTCCTCACCGACTACGCTCAACCTGCCGACGAGGAAATGATATGGAGTATCTGGGGTGGAAATGCAAGAGTGAAACGATAGGCTTAGGATTAGGCTTAGGGAATGCGATGGTGTAGGGTTAGGAGATTAGAAGGCGTAGGATTAGGGGATGCGAAGGTGTAGGGTTAGGAGATTAGAAGGATTAGGGTTAGGGGAAGGAATAAGAACAGGAATTTTTTAATTGATGGAAAAGAATTATAATGATTTCAGAGATATGGGAGTTTGGCAGAAATCTTTTGCTTTACTTATCGATATTTACAATTTGATTAAAAAATTCTCTGCTGATGAACACTATGCATTAACTGATCAATTAAAACGTGCAGCCAATTCAGTTGTTCATAATTTAGCTGAGGGATATGGTCGTTTCGAGCCAAGAAATAAAACTCGCTTTTATAAAATAGCAAGAGGAAGTGCTTTTGAATCCATGAGTCAAATTTTAGTTGCTGAAACTCAAAACTATTTATCAAAAACAACCAGTGAAAATCTGATTGATAATTATAAAAAATTAATTGATGAAACGAGCTATGTGCAATAGCTCACACAAAGAGATGATTATCACTGGCAAGTTCCATGCGACAATTAAAAAATCAATTATAAACACATGAAATAAATGCTTTAATACACTATTTGGAAAAGTTAAACAAATGCTCACCCCTGGACTTAGCCTGTGCCTATGCCTAATCCATCTCTGAGCCAAAAATCTTAAAACATGATATATTACGAAATAGGTTCCACTGACATCGAATTAAGTTCGGCCGACTTAAAAGCCGGTATTTTCGAAGCATTGCAAAAAATGGGTACGCGCCGGAAAGTACTGGCAATTCCACCGGATTACACCCGCCTGCCAAGCAGAGCAGGTGAACTCACTGAATATGCGTGGCAATATTACGGCTCAGCTATGACAGACGTGTTGCCGGCTTTAGGGACACATTCACCCATGACTGCTCATCAAATTGAACATATGTTTGGCTCTTTGCCGGCATCGCTAATCCGCGAGCACGACTGGCGTAACGACGTGGTAACAGTTGGTTACGTTCCATCGGAATTTGTTAAAGAAGTTTCGGGAGGAGCCGTTGACTTTCAATGGCCGGCACAGGTGAATAAATTATTGCTCGAAGGTAACTTCGATCTAATTCTATCAATCGGGCAGGTAGTTCCACACGAAGTGGTGGGAATGGCTAATTACAATAAAAATATCTTCGTAGGCACAGGTGGTGTTGAGGGGATTAACAAAAGTCATTTTGTAGGTGCTGCATACGGCATGGAACGTATGATGGGACATGCCGACACCCCCGTACGACGAATTTTTAATTATGCTTCGGATAATTTCACCAACAATTTACCAATCGTATACGTTCAAACCGTTGTGGGGCTGGATAAAACAGACGGGAAAATAAAATGCCGTGGAATGTACATTGGCGATGATTATTCAGTATTTGATAAAGCCGCCAAACTGGCTTTGCAGGTAAATTTTGATTTGTTGGACAAACCATTAAAAAAAGTAGTAGTATACCTCGACCCTACTGAATTCAAATCGACATGGCTTGGTAATAAATCGGTTTACAGAACCCGCATGGCTATCGACGATGGTGGTGAACTATACGTTATTGCTCCTGCATTAAAAGAATTTGGCGAAGATAAAGAAATTGACCGTTTGATTCGTAAATATGGATATTTTGGTACTCCGGCTACATTAAAAGCCTGCGACGAAAACGAAGAACTGCGTAATAATCTGAGTGCTGCCGCTCACCTTATTCATGGTTCATCCGAAGGACGGTTCAGCATAACCTATTGCCCGGGCAAGCAAGCAGGCAACCTCACTCAACAGGAAATTGAAAGTGTTGGGTTCAACTATGCTGATATTGACGAAATAACGGCTAAATACAACCCGGAGAAACTAAAAGATGGCTACAATACCTTGCCCGATGGCGAAGAAATATTTTATATTTCGAACCCGGCTTTGGGATTGTGGGCTTTTAAAGAAAGATTTAAACACTAAAGCCCCCTAAATCCCCCACTGAGGGACTTTAAGAGTGCTTTATGAAATTTGTTCTCGTAGAATTAAATGTTAAATACTTTTCTGAATTACTATTAAAAACAATAAATACTAACCAAAAAAGTCCCCCTGTGGGGGATTTAGGGGGCTTTATGAAGATTATAATTGACGATAAGATTCCATATATTCAGGGCGCATTTGAAAGTGTGGCTGATGTTATTTATCTGCCCGGGGCGGAAACGACTGCGGCCATTGCAAAAGATGCCGATGCCATTGTTACTCGTACTCGTACAATCTGCAACGAGAGTTTACTGGCCGATTCATCTGTAAAATTTATCGCAACAGCCACTATTGGCTACGACCATATTGATACGGATTATTGTGATTCGGTTGGTATAAAGTGGACAAACGCTCCCGGATGTAATTCTAAATCGGTAGAACAGTACATAGCATCCACTATTATGGTACTTGCCGAAACAAACGGTTGGGAGTTATCTGAAAAAACGATTGGGATAGTCGGAGTTGGCAATGTGGGGAGTAAAGTTGCACGTATATCTGAGATACTGGGTCTGAAAGTATTACTAAACGATCCTCCACGCGAAAGAGCAGAAGGCACTGATAATTTTGTAGATTTACAGACAATAATGACGGAGGCCGATATAATTACTCTACACGTCCCTCTTGAATACAAAGGAGAAGATGCTACATATCACCTGGCAAACGAGGCATTTTTCGGCAAATTAGGGCGAAAGCCGGTTTTAATTAACTCATGCAGAGGCGAAGTTGTTGAAACAGAAGCCGTAAAATTGGCATTAACTACCGGCCAAATATCCGATTTTGTATGCGACTGCTGGGAAAACGAACCTGATATCGATTTGGATTTACTGAATAAAACGAAAATAGCCACACCTCATATTGCCGGTTATTCGAAAGATGGCAAAGCTACCGGAACATTAATGAGTGTGCACGCTATCAGTCACTTTTTTGGACTCGGACTGAACAATTGGCAGCCTGTAGGGGTTGAATTGCCAGTGTTTCCTGATTTTGAAATAGACGGTCGATTATTGACCGAACAAGCTATACTCGCAAAGGCTATTCTGCATACCTATGATATCAGAAATGACGATGCTGCATTCCGAATAAATCCGGCCCTTTTCGAGCAGTTAAGGGGCGATTATCCGGTTCGAAGAGAATTTCCGGCCTTTACAATTACGGTAAAAAATGTAAGTAATCAAACCATTACAAAATTAAAGGAAATCGGATTTAATATAAAAGATTAAAATATATATATGAATTTCCTCTTTAGTGAGGATTAAACAGTTTTATTATGAAACAAAAAGCAGACATCGGATTAATTGGATTAGCTGTTATGGGCGAAAACCTGGTGCTGAACATGGAAAGCAAAGGCTTTACTGTGGCAGTATACAATCGCTCGGTTGAAAAAGTGGATAAATTCATAGCCGGACGCGGAGCCGGAAAGAACTTTATCGGCGCACACTCAGTAAAAGAATTGTGCGACTCGCTGGAAAAACCTCGTAAAGTAATGATGCTTGTAAAAGCAGGTCAGGCTGTCGATGATTTTATCGAACAACTCATCCCCCATCTCGAACCGGGTGATATTATTATCGACGGAGGTAATACACATTTCCCCGACACTATTCGTCGTACAAAATACGTTGAAAGCAAAGGCTTACTATTTGTAGGTACCGGCGTTTCGGGAGGCGAAGAAGGAGCATTACTTGGGCCATCAATGATGCCCGGAGGCTCACCGGCTGCCTGGCCGGCTGTGAAAGATATTTTTCAGGCAGTAGCAGCTAAAGTAGAAGGTGGTGTTCCTTGTTGCGATTGGGTTGGCGAAGGTGGTGCCGGCCATTTTGTAAAGATGGTACACAATGGCATTGAATATGGCGATATGCAAATTATTAATGAAGCATATCAGGTGATGAAAGATATGCTTGGTATGAGTGCCGACGAAATGCACGAAGTATTCAAAGAATGGAACAAAGGCGACCTTGACTCCTACCTTATTGAAATTACACGCGATATTTTAGCCGTTAAGGATGAAGACGGAGAGCCTTTGGTTGAAAAAATACTGGATACTGCCGGACAAAAAGGAACCGGTAAATGGACCGGCGTTTCGGCACTCGACCTTGGAATTCCGTTAACTCTGATTGGCGAATCGGTTTTTGCCCGTTGTTTATCGGCTCAAAAAGATATTCGCGTAAAGGCTTCAAAAGCAATTAGTGGTCCGGCAGTGAATTTTACAGGCGATAAAGTTCAAATGATTGCCGACTTGAAAGATGCCCTGTTCGGAGCAAAAATAATATCGTACGCTCAGGGTTATAACCTGATGATGGAAGCGGCCAATGAATATAAATGGAACCTCAATCTGGGAGGTATTGCCCTGATGTGGCGGGGTGGATGCATTATCCGCTCGACATTCCTGGGCGATATTAAAAAGGCATTTGATGTTAATCCCGGGTTAGAGAACTTATTACTTGACCCCTACTTTAAAGATATAGTAGAAAAAGCGCAGGCTGGCTGGCGACGTGTGTGTGCTGCTGCCTTAACAAATGGTATTCCTGTTCCGGCACTTACATCGGCACTTTGCTATTTCGATGGATTCCGTAGCGAACGTTTACCGGCAAATCTGCTGCAGGCTCAACGCGACTATTTCGGAGCACATACTTACGAAAGAGTTGATCGTCCGAGAGGAGAATTTTTCCATACTAACTGGACCGGACGTGGTGGCGACACTGCTTCAACAACATACATTGTGTAACAAATTTGA
>JBLIZK010000429.1:0-3216 GCA_048859825.1 Paludibacter sp. | reverse complement strand
CAGTAAAAATTGGCAGTAATGTACTGACTCGTCAGGATGGTACGCTGGATGTTACGCGTATGTCGGCCTTGGTTGATCAGATTGCGGTGCTGCACAAAAAAGGGGTTGAAGTAGTTATGATTTCGTCGGGGGCTGTTGCCTCGGGCCGTAGTATTCTGGGTATACAGAAAAAACTTGATGTGGTGGATCAGCGTCAGCTGTACTCAGCTGTAGGTCAGGCAAAATTAATCAATCATTATTGGGATTTGTTTCGTGAGCATGGTATTATTGTTGGTCAGGTTTTAACCATGAAGGAAAATTTTGGCAGTAGACGTCATTATCTAAATCAGCGGAATTGCATGCAGGTAATGCTTGATAATAAAGTAATTCCTATTGTAAATGAAAACGATACCGTGTCGGTCTCGGAACTTATGTTTACTGATAACGATGAACTTTCCGGATTGATAGCATCGATGATGGACATGCAGGCTCTTGTTATTCTTAGTCATATTGATGGAATATTTAATGGCCCGCCATCAGACCCTTCATCAACGGTTATTCGGGAAGTGAAAAAGGGACAGGATATTTCGGACTTTATTCAGACTACAAAATCGACATTTGGACGGGGTGGAATGGGTACCAAAACTACTATTGCCCGAAAAATTGCTGACGAAGGCATTGATGTAATTATTGCGAACGGGAAAAAAGACAATATACTACTTGAACTTCTTGACCCGGCTCAGGATGTGGTATGTACGCGCTTTGTTGCATCGCCCGATGGTGTGTCGAGCGTTAAAAAATGGATTGCGCACAGTCATGGTTTTGCCAAAGGCGAAATTCATATTAACGAGAATGCAGCAAAAGTATTAGTTGGCGACAAGGCCGTTAGTTTGTTGCCGGTTGGTGTTATTGCAGTAGTGGGCGATTTCGAAAAAGACGAAATTGTTCGGATTGTAGCTCCGGGTGGTATTTCACTTGGTGTGGGCAAGGTGCAGTATAGCAGTATAAAAGCACTTGAAGTGATGGGGAAAAAGAATCAGCGTCCTCTCATTCATTGCGATTATATGTTTCTTGAATAATTTAAAATCATTGATTATACATGACAAATTCTTTGAACTGGAAAAATACAGTTGTAGCTGCTTCAAGAGCATTAAATATGGTCGACTCTGAAACTATCGACAGGGTTTTGAGTTGTTTGGCCGACGAAGCAGTGGCACAAACCGATGTGATTCTGGCCGAAAATACGAAAGATTTGGCTCAAATGGATAAAAGTAATCCGTTGTACGACCGTCTTTTACTCACTCGGGAACGCATTGATGGCATTGCTTCTGATATCCGAAATGTGGCCGCTTTACCTTCCCCTCTTAATAAACTGATAACAGAAACCGAACGTCCGAACGGAATGCTTATATCTAAAGTTACAGTTCCTTTTGGTGTGGTAGGCATTATTTACGAAGCCCGTCCCAATGTGAGTTTTGATGTGTTTTCGCTTTGTTTGAAATCGGGCAATGCCTGTGTTTTAAAAGGTGGTACCGACGCTCACAATTCAAACCAGGCTATCGTAAATGTTATTAAATCCGTATTACGTTCATTTCATCTGGATGAAAATATAGTAACTCTGCTTCCTGCCGGTCGCGAAGCCACCGCTGAATTAATGGATGCAGTTGGGGTAGTCGATGTAATAATTCCCCGTGGCGGTAAGGGCTTAATCAACTATGTAAGAGATAATTCAAAGGTACCTGTAATTGAAACCGGCGCCGGAATTTGTCACACGTATTTCGATGAAACTGGTGATTTGCGAAAGGGTGCCGAAATAGTGTTTAATGCCAAAACGAGGCGTGTGAGTGTGTGTAATACACTTGATTGTTTAATTGTGCACCAAAGTCGATTGGCAGATTTGCCGGCTTTGTGTGAAAAACTGGCTACAAAAAATGTAATAATCTATGCTGATGATGCATCGTTTCAGGCGCTTGAAGGAAAATATCCGACAGGATTATTGCAAAAAGCTACTGTTGATAGTTTTGATACAGAATTTATGGATTATAAAATGGCTCTGAAAACCGTATCATCTCTTGGTGAAGCAATTGAGCATATAGCTCTTCATAGTTCGAAACATAGTGAGTGTATTGTAAGCGAAGACGCAGCTTCCATCGCTTTGTTTGACAGAGCTGTTGATGCTGCGTGTGTATATACCAATGTGTCAACTGCCTTTTCGGATGGTGCACAATTTGGCCTTGGGGCCGAAATTGGTATCAGCACCCAAAAACTACACGCGCGTGGACCAATGGCATTGGCCGAAATGTGCTCTTATAAATGGATTGTAAAAGGCAATGGACAGGTTCGAATCTAAATATTTAATCAGATTGTATTTTTGAAGTCACCTTATTTTGTCAGAGAAACAGACTCCAGCAATTATTTGCTCAAAAAACTAATCGGATTGGAAGTTCTGCCGGAGTTTTTTGCTGTCAGAACAGCTTTTCAAACTGCCGGGAAAGGGCAGGCCGGAAATAGTTGGGAATCGGCTGCGGGACAAAACCTGCTTTGTAGTATATTATTATATCCCCATAATATTCCACTCGATAAGCACTTTGTACTTTCGCAAATAGTTTCGCTGGCGGTTGTGGAGCTATTGCATTCAAAAGGTGTGGAGTGTAAAATTAAATGGCCAAACGACATCTACTGGAACGATAAGAAAATTGCAGGTATTCTGATAGAGAACTCTTTGCGTTCAAACCGAATTGAAAGTTCTATTGTAGGTATTGGTTTGAATGTCAATCAGATGAAGTTTGAAAGTGATGCGCCTAATCCTGTATCGTTAAGACAAATCATCGCAAAAAAATGGCCGGTTGCTCAACTTTTGAAAGAGTTAATTGATTTTATCCAAATGATATACAAGTGGGATATTATGCAGGTTCAACAGGTATATATTGAGCGGATGTACCGGTTTGGCAGTATTCATTTGTTTAAGATTCCCGGCGGTGAAACTTTTAAAGCCCGAATAGCGCAGGTAGAACTTTATGGACAACTCAAGCTTGATTTATTGAATGGTCAGATTGCCGGATATTACTTCAAAGAAATAGAATTTGTTATTTAAATCAATATTTTAAACAAAATTACAGTTTAAAGCGTTCGATTTTGAATATTTTGTCATTAAACTAATTAGTATGTAACTGCTATGTTCACAATGGCTGTCCGAATGGAATCAAAGTTTGGACTAAGTTTGTTTTGTGAACATAT
>JBLIZK010000428.1:0-7641 GCA_048859825.1 Paludibacter sp. | reverse complement strand
AGAAGTAAGAAATGAGTTTATTTAATCGGCAAAAAAAATAATTAATTCGATGAATACTATCAGATTAGTACTAAAATCTTCAATTGCCATTGTGGCAATTTTATTCTATCATCAGGCCGTAGGGCAGAATAACTGGCCGGCACTTACACCCGAAATGAAACCGGGTACACGCTGGTGGTGGATGGGAAGTGCAGTTGACAAAGATAATCTGCAATATAATTTAGAGGAATATGCCCGCACAGGAATAGGCTCTGTTGAAATTACGCCCATTTATGGCGTACAGGGAAACGATAAAAATGATATTCCATATCTGTCGGATAAATGGATGAAAATGTATAGTTTTACTACTCAGGTTAACAACCGTGTGGGTATGCGTACCGATATGAATACCGGTACCGGATGGCCTTTCGGAGGCCCTGAGGTGACTATAGAAGATGCTGCTTCGAAGTTAATTATACGTGAGTTTGAAGTGGTTGGAGGCACTACCTTTATGGAAAAAATGGTTGCTTCCGAAAAGGATCAGCAACAGGCTGTTTTACAGTGTGTAATGGCTTTTAACGGTAAAAAGACATTGAATCTGACTGCTTTCGTTTCGTCGGACAAACAGCTGGTTTGGAAAGCTCCTGCCGGGAAATGGAGATTAATTGCTGCATTTAATGGGAAAACTTTTCAGAAAGTAAAACGTGCCGCTCCGGGTGCCGAAGGGTATGTGATGGACCATTTTTCGGCATCGGCAGTAAAAAATTATTTATCAAAGTTTGATGCTGCATTCTCCAAATCAGGGGCTACTTATCCAACCAATTTTTTTAATGATTCTTACGAAGTGTACGGTGCCGACTGGACCGTTGATTTTTTTGAACAGTTCGAAAAAAGACGGGGTTACAAACTTGAAAATTTACTACCCGATTTTTTATCGTCGGGGAAAGATGCGCGCTCGGAACGTACTGCCCGTATTATTGCCGATTATCGTGAAACAATAGCTGATATGCTTCGTGAAAATTTTACAGCACAGTGGACTGGCTGGGCAAACTCACATGGCAGCAAAACCCGAAATCAGGCACATGGTTCACCCGGAAACCTGATTGACTTGTACGCTACAGTCGATATTCCTGAAATAGAAGGATTCGGATTGTCGGATTTTGGAATTAAAGGATTGCGCAAAGATTCACTCACACGTAAAAACGATTCTGATTTATCTATGCTGAAGTATGCCGCTTCGGCTGCACATATTTCGGGTAAGCAACTGGTTTCGAGCGAGACATTTACCTGGCTCACAGAGCATTTTCGTACTTCATTGTCGCAATGTAAGCCCGACCTCGATTTGATGTTTGTTGCCGGAGTCAATCATATGTATTTTCATGGTACGACCTATTCGCCCCGCGAAGCAGCCTGGCCGGGATGGAAGTTTTATGCATCCATGGATATGTCGCCAACAAATAGTATTTGGCGCGATGCACCTGCATTAATGAAATACATCACTCGCGCTCAGTCATTTTTACAAATGGGTAATCCCGATAACGATTTTCTGGTTTATTTGCCCGTATACGATGTATGGCACGCGCAAGGAGGTCGATATTTCTTATTTTCTATTCACAACATGGAAAAACTAATGCCCGATTTTATACATGCTGTACATGCTATTTACAAACAGGGCTACGATTTGGATTATATTTCCGATAGTTTTATACTTTCCGCCACTTGCGTTAATGGAAAAATTGTAACCAAAGGTGGAACTTCATACAAAGCATTGGTACTGCCTTCGGTAAAACGTCTGCCTGTGAATGTTTTAAGGCACATAAAACTGTTGGTAGCTCAGGGTGCTAAAGTTGTTTTTCTGGGCAACTACCCCGAGGATGTACCTGGTTTCAGACAGTATGAAAAGCGAAAAATGGAATTGAAATTTCATTTAAAAGATTTTACCCTGGAGAAAAATCTGGCAAGAGCTACTGTGACGAATTTCAAAAAGGGAAAAGTAATTTCAGGTACCGATTATAAATCTACTTTAGATGCTGTGGGAGTAAAAGCCGAGGAAATGGTTGTTAAACAGGATTTACACATGATACGTAGGGTGAATGATGAAGGTTATCATTACTTTATATCGGCACTTCATGAACAGGATACCGACGGATGGATTAATTTGTCTGTAGATGCGAAATCAGCTTTGTTTTTCGACCCAATGACCGGTAATATTGGCAAAGCACAATTGCGGAAGTTCAATGGACAAACGCAGGTTTGGCTGCAGTTAAAGTCAGGCGAGTCGCTCATTCTTAAAACATTTACTAACAGCGATGTACAGCATAGCCCATGGACTTATCTTAAAGAAGAAGTAGAGGAAACAGAGTTTACAAATACCTGGAAACTTCATTTTATAAACTCTGAACCTGCTATAAAAGATACATTTACGATACAACAGTTAAAATCATGGACTGATCTCCCTCATGATTTGTTGAAAATAAACAGAGGAACAGGTGTTTACACATCGTCGTTTACCGTGTATTCAATTGATAAGGAGAATGAGTATTTGTTGAAATTAGGCGACGTGCGTGAAAGTGCCCGCGTATATATTAATGATAAAGAGGCAGGAATTGTATGGGCTGCACCATTCGAATGCCGTATCAGCGATTATCTGAAAGTAGGCGAAAATACGATACGTATTGAAGTGACAAATTTACCGGCAAACAGCATTGCCGATTATGATAAACGAAATGTAAATTGGCGAATCTTTAAAGAAATTAATTTTGTGGATAGAGCTTACAAAGTTTCAGGATATGGTCATTGGAAACCAATGGAAAGCGGACTTTGCTCACCACTGAAAATTGAAGTATATAAAAAAATCTCTGGTTAATATAAAGTTGGAATATGCAATTGAACATTTAAATTTCAGTGCATTAAATCTATTATTAAATGAAAAAATCTATTCGCTTGAAATACAGTTATATATTGATTATCTTTCTTGGTATGATTTCTACCAGGACTGTTTTTGCTCAGGATACACGTGAACGAACGTATCAATATGAAATTTTGGTTCCCAATCATGATAATAAGCCAAAAATAACCGGTTTTTCATCAGACAGAATCGTTGAAAAACTAAACAGGGGCTTATCTGCTACACTTTCGGTAGATGGTAAAGCGGTATACCTATCTTGGAGGCTTTTACTGACGGATGCATCTGACGTAGCATTCAATGTATATAAAACCGAAAATGGAAAATCCAGAAAATTAAATGTTAAACCATTGTATGCAACAACCGGATTCCTGGATAGTAAACCTTCTTTAGGAAATGTCGAATACAGTGTCAGACCCATTGTGCAAAAAAAAGAGATAAAAACTGACGAAAGATTAAGTGTAAGTTTTTCATCATTAAAGAATTATATTTCGATAAAAACTCATGTCGGTGAACGAATAGGCAAAATGAGTGTAGCTGATTTAAATGGCGACGGAACCTACGATTTTATTGTTCGTACTCCTGCTTCAAGCGTCGATCCGGGTATGTCAGGCGATACAACTGGCATTTGCTATAAACTAACGGCTTATCTGAGTGATGGAACGCGCTTGTGGACGCATGATATGGGTTTGGGGATTGAACCGGGTGTATGGTATTCTCCGTTTGTTGCTTTTGATTTCAATGGCGATGGAAAAGCCGAAATTGCTCTGAAAGGTGCTGGGGATGATTATAAACGTAACGCTAAAGGACGTGTATACGGCGGAAGCGAATACTTGCTATTGCTCGATGGCATGACCGGGAAAGTAATTGACAGCGTGGATTGGCCTGAACGAAATTTCAGATATGGTGATTTAAATCGTCAGAACCGAAATCAAATAGGTATGGCTTATCTGGATGGAAAAACACCCTGTATTTTAGCTGCCAGAGGTACTTACAGATTAATGGTTGTAGATGCCTGGCAGTTGAAGGATGGTAAGTTACAAAAGCTATGGAGATGGGATGGTGATGAAG
Source organism: Paludibacter sp. (assembly GCA_048859825.1). Taxonomy (GTDB): domain Bacteria; phylum Bacteroidota; class Bacteroidia; order Bacteroidales; family Paludibacteraceae; genus Paludibacter. The sequence continues at coordinate 3,686 of JBLIZK010000428.1, read as the reverse complement.
AAAATCCCGTAGTACGTAGTCAGGGTGCTCACAATATGGTTTGTGGTGATGTGGATAATGATGGTCGTGATGAAATATTACTGGGGTCATGTATGATTGATGATAATGGCACTCTTTTGTGGTCGACAGGTTTAGGACATAGTGATAAAGCCTATTTAACGCAGGTTGACCCACGCAGAGAAGGTATGCAGGTGTTTTTAGTATCGGAACCCTGGCAGAATGATGGCCGGGGCGTAATGTTGGTCGATGCTAAAACTGGACAACAGATTTGGAAAATTGGACAGCCTACTTATCATGTTGGAGATGGTATGGTTGCTGATTTTGACCCTAAGAATACAGGACTTGAATGCTTTGCCAGTGAAGATAAAAAGGGTGGGAGCGATGCCAGATATTTGCTATCGTCCGATGGACAAAAACTGAATTCGACTAACGATGAAGTGCCCGACTGTAGAAATTGGGCGTGGTGGGATGCTGATTTATTACGCGAAGTAGTTGGCTCGGGAGCGCGTCAGCAAGTAACTGATCAGGGAAACTCAGATCCTCAAACTCTGAAAAACATACATGTTCGTCAGCGTGCATCAAGAAGCCTGAATGTAACGAAATGGAAAGCGGAAACACTAACGTCCGACATAAAAGGAGAACTGCAATTAATCGCAGATTTGTATGGTGATTGGCGCGAAGAACTAATAACTGTTTTGCCGGGAGAAATAAGAATTTATCAAACGAATATACCCGCTACTGATCGTCGTGTATCGTTAATGCAGGATCCAATCTATCGGAGTTATGTGTTACAGCGTTCACAGGGTTATCCGCAAAGTCCTGTTACAGGTTATTATTTGGGCTTACTTTATCAAAAAAAATAAATTGAAATTTTAAATACTATCATGAAGAAAAACTTTTTAATCATTGTAGGTTTTGGATTGCTTTTGTCGTCGGGAACAATACCGGCTCAAACAAAACTATCAGCCAAAGAAACAGCTTTGCAAATCGCAGAGCGCATTATAAGTTCAACAACTTACAAATTCGAAAACAAAAAAACAGCTGAAGTTTTCACTACGGTAAAAGATTTGCCACTTTCGGCTGACGTACAGGTGCAATCTGTTTATAATCAATGGCATTACACCAATGGTGTAACCAATATTGCGTTGATGGAACTTGGCGATAAGCTTGGCGATAAGAAATATGAGCAATATGTACTCAAAAACATGAATTTTGTATTTAACGATGGGAATTACGACTATTACAAACGCTTATACGATAAAACTTTTGCCGAAGGCGGATGGGGGGCTATCCGGAATTTGAGTTGGCATATGATTTTTCGGGCAAAACGTCTCGACGACAATGGACCTATGGGTGCAAGTTTGATTGAGTTGCAAAAAAAGTATCCAAACGCTGCATTTTTGAATTATATCAACGAAACCGCAAATCACCTTAACGAGGCGGAGCCACGATTGAAGGATGGTACCATTGCACGTCTTTGGCCACATGTAAATACAATTTGGGCAGATGATGCATTTATGGCCATTTCTTTTCTTTGTCGAATGGGCGATTTTACCGGAGATAAAAAATATTACGATGATGCAGCGAATCAGGTGTTGAAATACACGAAATACCTGTGGCATCCGGAAAAACAAATATATTATCATTGTTACCATACCGATAATAAGGAGCATGGTGTGGCGCATTGGAGCCGTGCAAATGGTTGGGTATTTATGGCTCAGGCCGATTTACTCTCGCGATTACCCAAAAATCACCCTAAAAGAGCGGCTTTAATTAAAAACTTTCAAATGCAGGCAAGCGGAGTGGCGCGTTATCAGGGTGCTAACGGACTATGGCATCAGGTTTTAGATAAAGAAGATTCTTACGAAGAAATTACGGGTACTTCTATGTTTGTTTTTGGAATTGCACGCGGTGTAAAAAATGGTTGGTTACATCCTGATTTTATTTATGTTGCTGAGCAGGGCCTAAAAGGAATATTGTCGAAAATCACGCCTCAGGGCGATGTGACAACTATTTGCGTGGGAACAGGTATTATGCCATCGCTTCAGTATTATTACAACAGACCCACGCAAATAAACGACCCAATGGGTGAGGGGCCTGTGTTGCGAGCATTGGTAGAAATGATTGATGCGAAACGATATACTGAGATTAAAGCAGAAGAGCAATACGATAAAATTGGTAAAAAATAAGTCAATAATATCATAAAAAAGAGGCTGACTCATTTTTGTTTTGAGACAGCCTCTTTTTAATATATAATTTTCTGCTAATTATTCAGCTACTACGTCAAAAGCAACTTCTACTGATACTTCTTTGTGAAGTTTCAAAGTAGCTTTGTATGAGCCAACTTCTTTTACAGGTTCTTTAAGAGCAATTACACGACGGTCAACTGCAAAACCGGCTTTTTCGAAAGCTTCAGCAATTTGAATAGGACCTACAGCACCAAAGATTTTACCTGTTGTGCTGGTTTTAGCACCTACAGTCAATGTAATATCTTTTACTTTTTCAGCCAATTCTACTGCTTCGTTTTTCAAACGTTCCAGTTTGTGAGCACGTTGTTTAAGATCTTCAGCCAACATTTTTTTAGCCGATTCTGTTGCCAAAACTGCTTTTTTTGTTGGGATAAGGAAGTTACGTCCGTAACCGTCTTTTACCTTAACGATATCGCCTTTGTAACCAAGGTTGATTACGTCTTCTTTTAATATAATTTCCATACTTTTTTCCTCCTTCTTAATTATTTCATCATATCGGTTACATAAGGAAGCAACGCAATGTGACGTGCTCTTTTCACAGCCTGAGCTACTTTACGTTGATATTTCAACGAAGTACCTGTAAGACGACGAGGAAGGATTTTGCCCTGCTCGTTCAGGAATTTTTTCAGGAATTCAGGATCTTTGTAGTCAATATATTTAATACCGCTCTTTTTAAAACGACAGTATTTTTTCTTTTTAACATCCACTGTTGGAGGAGTTAAATATCTGATATCTCCGTTATTTGCTGCCATGTTTTAATTCTCCTTTACTTCTTTTGATTTAACACCTTTTCTTTTTTCAGCATACTCAAATGCATATTTATCCAAACGGAACGTAAGGAAACGTAATACACGTTCATCGCGACGGAAATCAGTTTCTAATTTCGCGATTAAAGCAGGTTCTGCATCGAACTGAAGTAACGAGTAAAAACCTGTTGATTTTTTTTGAATTGGGTAAGCTAATTTGCGTAAGCCCCAGTTCTCTTCATTTGTAATAGTCGCACCACTTTCTGTCAAAAGTGCTTTGAACTTTTCTACCGCTTCCTTCATCTGAACATCAGACAAAACGGGAGTTAAAATGAAAACGGTTTCATAATGATTTAACATACTGTTTACTAACTTTTTAAAATTTATATTTTGATTTTATTAAAGCGGGGCAAAGGTACGAATAATTATTTGACTGACAAAGTGTAACTTGTAAAATTATTCAACTTTTTTAGCACTTATCTGTTCATTTATCTCTGCGAAGCAGAATTTTCCGCGCTGAATTCTCTTCAGTATTATTCATTCGTTGGGTTGATGAATGTTTGTGTTGCCCTGGCCGTCCTTTATCTTTTGCTCCGGTTTGTTGCCTGGATTTGTTTTTTGGTTTTGCTACTGCTTTAACGGCTGCGATATTCATTGCCGGATATGGATGATCCTTTACGACCGGAATTTG
>JBLIZK010000427.1:0-3014 GCA_048859825.1 Paludibacter sp. | reverse complement strand
GGCTGACCAATATTTAAATGATAAACTTTTATTCCGCGTGCCTTAGCCTTATCCGACAGTGGCACTAATTTACGAATGGGCGACTCAGGCATAGCCTTGCCCCGCTGCGATGTTTGCGGCATTTTATGTGTATTTTTCAGATTTTTACTAACTTATAATTTTTAAGTATTATAAGCCATTTTCCTGCAATCAGAGCCGCAAAAGTAATGATTTTAAACGAAACAATAAAAAAACAGGCATTTAAAATATGAATCATTTTATATTACAAAGCGCTATCAGTGCATTTATGGTAGGCAATTCGTGCATCACCGTTGGCCAGATAAATTGTGCCACATCGCGTATATCCGGCTTTCAACAACAAACTGTGCATAATAATATTATCGGCATGCGTATCGATACGGATATTGGAATGTTGTAAAAAACACCAGTTAAGTACATAACTACCAACTCCTTTCACTTTTCCATTTGTAGCCAAACGGTGTATCACCGCATAGGGTTCGTTGTTGAGCCACGCTCCGTTTTCAATGTAATTATAGGTAGCATCCTCTCCTATCCTGAAATAAAATGTGGCAATAATTTCGTTGTTTTCAATGCAAACGTAACTATTCCCGGATACAATATCGGCTTCGATTTGCTCCTCCGTGGGATAGCCATTGGTCCATTGCTGATAATTGCCCGATAAGCGCATTAACTGTCGGGCATAATCAAATATTGGCTTTAACTGCTCAGATTCATGCAGTGCTGTTTTTCGTATCTGAATCATTGTATCTAATACTTAGTGATGATACTCTATCATTTACTAACTTTTGTTTAAAACTCAAAAATACGATAAATAGTACTTATTCTGCAAACTTTTTGTTTATTGAAATGTTTAATGGGCAACAAAAAAAATAAATATACAGATATGAGTAATTTTTTAAAACTAGCAGAAAATAGGTACACAACCAAACATTATGATGATTCCCGCAAAGTGTCTGATGCTGATATTCAGGCACTAAAAGAGATTTTAAGATTGAGTCCTTCTTCCATCAACAGTCAGCCATGGCGTTTTTACGTTGTTTCCGACGATAAAATAAAAGCAGAATTGGCCGATGCATCGTATTTTAACAAAAACAAAATATTGAATTCAAGCCATTTGGTGGTTTTTTGTGTAGTAGACGACCTGAACTTATTTGAAGATCAAATAACAAAGAACTATCCTGAAGCTACGGTAGCTTACTACAAACAAAACGTTAAGTTACAACCTGAAGCCAATATTAAAAACTGGCTTTCACGACAGGTATATTTATCGCTTGGTTTCTTTTTAAGTGCTTGTGCCTCGATGAATATTGATTCTACACCTATGGAAGGTATTGATTTAAATGCTTATTCGGAAATATTAAAAACAGATGGATTCAAGCCATTGTTTGCTGTAAGTATTGGTTACCGTGCTGAGGATGATAGTAATCAGCCTTCCGTAACTCCTAAACAGCGGTTAAAACTGGATGATGTTGTTTATTCCATTTAAAACAAAAAAAAGTAACGGGTATTCCGTTACTTTTTTTGTTACTGTTTGGCTGAACAGTTAAACATCCACTGTACACCAAATTTATCTTTCAGGCTTCCGTAATAGTCACCCCAAAACATATCCTGCAATTCCTGTTCTACAACACCTCCAACAGCAAGTGCATCAAACAATTGTTTAGTTTCCTCACGCGTATCAGGTTGTAACATTATGTACGAATTATTTCCTTTATGTACTTGAAATCCCATTTCGACAGGAGCATCAGAGCCCATTAAATAATGTCCGTCCATAATAGGCATCATACAATGCATCACCAGACTTTTAACAGACTCCGGCATGGCTGGCATATCTGGCGAAGCGGGTATATCCCCAAAACGCATAATTCCACCTTCAAAATCCGTTTTAAATACTACTTTGTAAAAATTAAATGCTTCTTCAGTTTCAGAAACAAAGTTGAGATAAGTGCTTACTTTTGACATGGTTATTAGAAGTTATTGAAGTTAATAATACAGAGCTAAAACACAAAAGACCCTTATAAAAGGGCCTTTATGTCCGTTTTTAAATCCTCTGGTTTGGTTTTAGGCGAGAATCGTTTCACGACATTGCCTTTCCGGTCAATTAAAAACTTCTCGAAATTCCAGCGTATATCGTTTTTCCCTTCTAAAGCCTGTTTTGTTTTCAGAAACACATACAAAGGATGTGTGTCGTCGCCATTTACTTTCACTTTTTCGAACAGTGGAAAAGTTACATTGTATTTGGTAGTACAAAATTCCTGAATTTCTTCAGCTGTTCCGGGTTCCTGTCCTAAAAACTGATTACACGGGAAAGCCAGAATCACAAAGCCTTCGGCACCGTATTGCTGATACAAGTCTTCCAAACCTTCGTATTGAGGCGTTAAACCACATTTACTGGCCGTATTCACTACTAAAACCACTTTCCCTTTGTATGCACTTAACGACACATCGGTCCCACTGATTGTTTTTACTTTAAAGTCGTAGAAACTGGTTGGTTCCGAAGCAAATAAACTAATGCTCACCATCCAAAATGCGAAAAATACTACTTTTTTAATCATTTAAATACTGTTTAAATTGTATATAATCTTTGTAGCCCTATAATCCCATTTGTTTCAATGTTGTTTTAAGCATTTAATTTATTTAACTAAAATCAGATGGTTCTATTCCGGCGTTTCCGTAATACTGCCATAACGATGGTATTCGTAAGTAACACTTTGCTCTTTGAAATAATGCAACAATTCCAAACGACCTTCCATTAAGGGCGATTGAGTGGCAATGTATTTGCCCAATTGTGCAGCTTTTTTGTAAACAGCATCCGAAAGATGATTGTGGGTGGTACGAATACGTTCGTATTGTTCAATCTGGTCGATAAATACTTCGTCGTGCTGAACCAGAATGTATTTCAGGTCGAGTATGGTACGTATCAGCTGTAGTTTTTCATCTGTAGCCGAAATACTCACATACAATGCAGTATTGGCAATATTTGCAGCAGCAAG
>JBLIZK010000426.1:0-2006 GCA_048859825.1 Paludibacter sp. | reverse complement strand
GTATCAGGTGAAATTGCACACCGTATGGGCGATATTATGGCCGAAATGGGTGAAGTAATGCAAGTGCTAACCATTACTCATTTACCTCAGATTGCGGCGCGTAGCAATACGCAATATCGTGTGTATAAAGATGAAAGTGGTGAGCAGTCGCAAACCTTTATTGAGTTGCTCAGCCAAGAGCAACGTGTAACCGAAATTGCGCAAATGCTTAGTGGTAAGAATTATTCAGAAATAGCTGTACAGAATGCACGCGAATTGTTAGCAAAGTAATTTCATTTAAATAAACATGCCATTGCGTATTGAATTTGCTACTTCGGCTCCTTTTATTTTCGTAACAAGCGTAAGTGCAAATTCCATCGCCACACCGGCTGCTTTGGCTGTAAATACATTCCCTGATTGAGCCTGCATTTCGTTTGAAACAGTTGCATCCAATAATTTGTCCTCAAAACCCGGATAGCATACTGCTTCTTTTCCTTTCAACAGTCCTAATTGCCCAAATATACTTGGTGCGGCACAAATAGCAGCAATATCTTTGTTGGCATCGGCGTGTTTTTTTATAAGTGAATTTAAACCTTCGTGCAAAGCAAGATTGTAAGTGCCCGGCAACCCACCAGGTAAAAATAATAAACTATCAGACGAAAAATTTGTTTCGTGAAAACAGACGTCGGCCATAACTGTAATACCATGAGCCCCGCATACAGCCTTGTTTTCAGAAATGGAAACAGTGATGACCTCAATACCGGCTCTTCTGAAAATATCGATTGGTGCTATTGCCTCGATTTCCTCAAATCCTTCGGCTAAGAATAAATAAATCGTCATATTACCTGAGTTTGAAATTATACGTTATTTTACCGGTTGAAATACCATTTCCGGATGAAAAACGGGTACGTTTTGCCGCAGTAATAGCCGCATTGCGCGTAGCCGCATCCGATATATTGGTAGGTGAACCTACAGAGGCACTTATTACACTACCATTTTCATCTACTCTGATATTAACAGTAATACGTCCTTCTACATCATTATCATAACTTGGCGATACAAGAGCTCCTTCAAGTGAGCGGCCACTTAGTGACCATGAGTTGCCTCCTGAATTTCCCTGACCTGCCGGATTACCCTGACGTGTATCGCCGCTGGTAGTTCCACTACCTTGCGAATTACTGTTGCCAAACAAACCGTTCATTGCATTGGCTTTCTCAATAGCTTCCTGTTCTTTGCGTTTTTTCTCGTTGGCTAATCGTTGTTGTTCCAATCGCTGACGCTCAAGTGCTTCTTTTTCCTGTTTTTCTTTCTTTTTTTGCTGCGCAATGGCCAATGAATTATTATCCTGAGTCAATACTTCTTCTTTCGTTGTTTTAGGTGCTGCAGGTGGTGGGGTAGTAGCCCGAACAGTTGGCTCAGGCGATGGAGTCATGGTTTGTCCGGCTCCCATATCAGTTTCACCAAAACTAACCATTATACCTTCATCTTCTTCAGGTTTCTGAAGTCCGGGCATCACAAACAGGAATAATAACAGGATAATTGATCCGGTTAATATTGCAGAACCTATAACACCATATGTTTCAGATTTCTTCACTTATCGGCTGATTTAGTGGCTATTACCAGTTTTAATTTGTGTTGATTCGCAATGTCGAGTACTTTTACCACTTCTTTGTAGGCTATTTCCTGATCGGCATGTAAAGCAATATATGTAGTGGAATCCTGCGCAACGAGACTCATAATATGTGCTTCAAGTGCTTCAGGAGCAACTGCTACAGGCATATCCGATCCTACTGCTACCGAATAATTTCCTTGCGCATCTATTGATACTTTTGCAATAACATTTTTTGTGGATGTAGTTGCTTTGCTCTGCGGTAAATTAATTTTTATATCGTTTGGCGACGACATGGTTGATGCTATAATAAAAAATAGCAACAACAGGAAAATTATGTCGGTCATTGACGACATTGCAAATCCTGCGTCGGCCTTTATTCTTTTTTTTAATGCCATCTTTTTGAAGTTAGAAATTA
>JBLIZK010000425.1:0-3967 GCA_048859825.1 Paludibacter sp. | reverse complement strand
TAAATCATCATTGGAGTTTTATAAGGATTGTCATCCACAATTTTTTCGTACATCTGGAAAAGGTTTCCGTAACGGGCACGAATCACATTTTCGCCAAGACGTTCGATAGCCGACGAGAAGTCGAGATATACTGCCAAACCTGTATTACCCACACCAAAACCAGCATCGCAACGTTCTTTGGCTGCACGTGAAGCTACGTCGCGGGGAACAAGGTTACCGAAAGCTGGGTAACGACGTTCCAGATAGTAATCGCGGTCTTCTTCTTTCAGGTCGGTTGGTTTGAGTTTACCGGCGCGGATAGCTTCGGCATCTTCTTTCTTTTTAGGAACCCAGATACGACCATCATTACGAAGTGATTCCGACATCAAAGTCAGTTTCGACTGATATTCACCATGCACGGGAATACAGGTAGGGTGAATCTGAGCATATGCAGGGTTTGCAAAATATGCACCTTTTTTATACATCTGAACTGCTGCCGAGCCGTTTGAGCCCATTGCATTGGTCGAAAGGAAGAAAGTATTTCCATAACCACCGGTACCTACCACTACTGCATGTGCAAAGAAGCGTTCGATTTTTCCGGTTACGAGGTTACGGGCAATGATACCACGGGCACGACCATCAATCACTACCACATCGAGCATTTCGTGACGGGCATACAATTTCACTGAACCTTTACCTATCTGACGGCTGAGTGCTGAATAAGCTCCGAGCAACAACTGCTGTCCGGTTTGTCCACGGGCATAAAATGTACGCGATACCTGCGCACCACCAAACGAACGGTTGTCGAGCAAACCACCATATTCGCGTGCAAAAGGAACTCCCTGAGCCACACACTGGTCGATAATGCTGTTCGACACTTCGGCCAGACGATACACATTGGCTTCGCGTGCACGATAGTCACCACCTTTGATAGTGTCGTAGAACAAACGATATACCGAGTCACCGTCGTTCTGATAGTTTTTAGCTGCATTGATACCTCCCTGTGCGGCAATTGAGTGCGCACGGCGTGGAGAATCCTGAATACAGAAGTTAAGTACGTTGAAACCCATTTCAGCAAGCGAAGCTGCTGCCGATGCACCGGCAAGTCCGGTACCAACCACTATCACATCAAGTTTACGCTTGTTAGCAGGGTTTACAAGTTTCTGGTGAGCTTTGTAATTGCTCCATTTCTCTGCCAATGGTCCCGCAGGAATCTTAGCATCTATTTTGATTTCTTCTACCGAAGTAGCATCTTGTTTCTTTGCCATAATATAATATCTGTTTTTCAAAACGGGTTAAACAATCCAGTTGCTTCCGCCTCCAAGCAAAAAGTAAACGGGGATAGAAATAAACATCAGGACGATAATTGTAGCCACAACATTGGAAATCACTTTCACACGTGGTAACCAGGTATTGTTATTCAAACCCAGTGTGTGCAGCGCACTCCATACACCATGAGTCAGGTGCATCCACAAAGCGCAAAGCCATACAATATACAATACTGAATAAATCGGCTGGCTGAAATAATACTGAATCCAGTAAGCTCCGTTTGTAGCGTTTGCAAGCAGTTCCTGTTCTACATGTCCGCCCAGTTTGTGTGTAATTTCCACCAATTGCATTTTTGCCCAAAACTGATACAGGTGCAAAACCATAAAACCAAGCACAATTGCACCAAGCACCAACATATTTTTCGATGCCAGACTTACACCTTCCTGTTTTTTAGTCACAGCATAGCGTATGTTTCCACGTGCTTTGCGATTCTGAAATGTCAGGTAAATAGCATACAGAATATGCACTACAAAACCGAGCGCAAGTACTTTGGTACCAACCAGAGCATACCAGTTTGCTCCCAGAAATGCAGCAATGGCGTTATAAGCTTCGGTCGAGAATAAAACGACAAAGTTCATTACGCCGTGAAAAAGTAAAAATAGCACGAGAAAAACCCCCGTGATACTCATAATGAGCTTACGCCCGATAGAGGAATCAATTAACCACATAGAATTTTGTTTTAGTTAGTATTTTTGTTGTATTAATTCTTTTTATTTTATTGAAAAACAGGTTTTTAAGCAAAGTATTCAGTTTTTTCAAAAGTCTCACAAAATTACTAAATACTTTCAATATAACAAATAATTACTGAAATTTTTCCGTAATCAGGACATAAGCATTTCAGCTGAGTCAGAACTTGAAAATTTCCACATTGAGAATCATATATTTATTAAATTTATATGAAACCAATACAAATTCATAACAAATATAAACAGGCTGTAAATATAATCAATAATTTCTTACAAAAAACTCCGGCAAACAATTTGCCGGAGTCATTGTTCATTCTTTTATGCTGACAGATATTGATAAATTTCAGGTTTGAAAAAGCAGCAATATCAATCAGAGGTCCTTGTATCCATCCAGAATTGCTTTCACGCCATCAGGCGACACACGTCCGTACACTTTCTCGCCTACCATCACCACCGGCGCAAGTCCGCAGGCACCCACACAACGCAGGCAACTGAGTGAGAATTTTCCATCCTGAGTAGTTTCGCCTACCGAAATCCCCAGCTGACGCTTAAATTCATCAAGCACTTTCTCGGCTCCGCGCACATAACAGGCCGTACCCGTGCATATCGAAACAGGAAATCTGCCTTTGGGCACCATTGTAAAGTAGGAGTAAAAAGTCACCACCCCGTACACATGAGCCGTGGATACATTCAGCGAATGAGCCACCACCTCCTGCACTTCGGCAGGCAGATAACCCAGAGCATGCTGCGTCTGATGCAAAATGTTGATCAGTTCGCCGGGATTATAATCAAAAAGCGCACATATCTCTTTAATACGCATCACCTTTTCTTCGGACAGACGAAGTTTCACCTTCACCTTTTCCTTTTCAGGAGCCGCATATGTATATATTTTGTCGTCTTTCGCCAGTTCTGTATTCAGCAAAGCTCCGCCCGAAGGAGTCTGCCTGGCTTTTCCGTCCCTGACTGCGAGGTCATCATTCAGTATTTTGCTTGCCATATTTTCTGTTTTAAAAATGTTTCAACCAGATTATTGTTAACACTAATTTATTCATTCGTGATGAATAGCCACTTCTTCACTTCTGTCGAAGTATGTGGTATGAAGCAGTTCGTGCGACTTATGTCCGCAGGGCTCACCCAGAAACTCATCATAAAGTTTCTGAATATGCGGGTTAAGGTGCGATTTACGGAGTGGCTTACCTGCATCTTCCGCATAAATAGAACGGGCTCTGCTGGTGAGCACATCGCTGTCGCCGTGATGGAAGGGCTGACCGCCACCACCGATACAACCACCCGGACAGGCCATAATTTCAATGGCATGAAACTTCGATTTGCCTGCACGAATATCATTGAGCAGTTTGCGGGCGTTTGCCAGACCGTGCGCAATACCGATATTAATGGGCAAGCCGTCGAAATCTATTGTGGCCGACCTGATGCCATCCATACCACGAAGGGTATTGAACTCCACATTGTCCAGCGTTTTGCCTGTGTACAATTCGTAAGCCGTACGGCAGGCAGCTTCAATTACACCTGCACCGGTCGATTCTCCGAGCGGATTATCGAATTCCTCATCAGGCAAATCCATAAAGTCGATGTTAGCCTGTTTGATAAAATGGGCCAGCTCTCTGGTTGACATCGAATAATCCACATCAGGATTTCCATCAACCTTGAACTCATCGCGCTGACATTCGTATTTTTTAGCCAGACATGGCATAATGGAAACCACTACCAGATCTTTACGATCGACACCTATTTTCTCAGCAAAATAACTTTTGGCTATAGCGCCAAACATTTGCTGTGGCGATTTGGCGGTGGAAGGGATATCGAGCATATCGGGAAAATTATGCTCAAAGAAGTTCACCCAACCCGGACAGCATGAGGTAAGCATTGGCAACTTAACGCTGTTATCGCCACTCAAATGACGGTTCAAACGATTCAGCAACTCTGTACCTTCTTCCATAATGGTAAGGTCGGCA
>JBLIZK010000424.1:0-5139 GCA_048859825.1 Paludibacter sp. | reverse complement strand
ATTTAATCTTTCAAGACTTACAGAAAATGGAGGGATAAACCCATTATCGCGTGTGCTAAGCAATACCGGATAAGCTTCTATATCGAGTTTACGCAATAATATTATCAAACTCATATTTATATCAGCACTATTGCCTGTTTTTTTATTATAAGCGTATGAAATACCTCCATCCGATGGCCAAATAGTACTGAATTTATTCCATTTAAAGTTCTTCATGAGTTGAAATGCCGCATTCAGTTTTTCGAGGTCGGTCTTGTTTGATTTTTTGATTGTACCGGAGGCTTCATTTAAATAGAAGTTAAGGTCGTTAAGTTGTCGTCCGAAATCATCGTTTGTTTGTAAAAAAGTGGCTACCGCTTTCCAGGTGGAAGCGTAGTCTTTGTAAAGTAATCCCGGAACGTGTATTCGTTCCAGTTCAATAATCATACGCGAAAGGAAGTTTTCGTAATTGTTAATATATGATTCCTGTTTAAATGCAGGCACATCGGAGGCTACCCATCTGTCGCCTTCAGCAATATTAAACCGTACTAATCCTGTTATATTTTTTCTGAGCGAAATATATTCACTTTGTTCAAGTACTAACTCGCTCCACTTAATGGGTATTGTTTTCTGAAACTCCCAATATCCGGGTACCCCTTCATAGAAAAATTCCACGTCAATTACCGAGCCCACTTTTACATTTGGCATAGCTAAGCGTACTCTGTATGACTCTCTGGATACTCTTTCAATAAAAATCCCTTCCTTGTTAAGCTTGGTAGTAACCGTTTTACCACCTTCCTGATTGAATACTAATCCTTTTACGTTTGTTTTTTCAGAAGCAGGTACATGAAAATTACCGTATGATTTACCACTTTCTTTCAGAATTTTAATTCTGATTTGGTGTACAAACTGAAATGTATTGGCGTTGAAATATCCGTAGTTGCACAAAACAACAGCAGATGCGCTTGAGTCGGGTTCGTAAACTGTCATGTTCAATTCACTGGCTTCGGGTTTGCCATATTTCATCGGTTCTTTAGAGGATACCGTTAAGGTGGTTAATGCAATAATGCAAAGAAGCAAGATTGATTTTTTCATAAAATTAGTATTAAAATGATTTTTAAAATGTTTGCCAAAAATACACATAAATTTAATAATCTGTTTTATTATACAAAAATTATAATAGAATTCAAGCGCCTTAATGTGGAGAGTTTTTAATAATAATTACAGACTTTGGAAATAATATAAATTAACTCCTTAAATAAATTCGTAAAAAGTACATTTTTTTGAATTATTCCTTATATTTGTCGCAGTATCAACTCTAATTTTGAGTATTATGAGAAACTGTATATTATTAGTAATCAGTACTATTACAAGCGTAACAATATTTGCTACAACTCCATTGTTTAATAAAGAAAAATTATTACTCAGTGAAAATTCATATGAAATATTACACGCAAAAAATGTGTTAAATAAAGTTATTTCAAAGGAGGGTGACGCAAATGCAAAGACCTTACCATACATGTATTCATTCGAGCAAAGTGCCATAGCTAATATTGGCACAGACGGGTGGCTTACTGTGGATGCCAATAACCGGATTGGTTTAACGAACGTCACCACCTACGGACTTATTCCTGAAGGAGATTTCTGGGCCTATTCAAATTACGATAACAGTCAGGTGCGTAATGCATGGTTTTTGTCGCCCGATTTTAGTTTAAGTGCCGGAGTGACTTATTTTGTGAGCGTTTATGTGTATGCCCCGGGTTGGAATAACACAAAGGACGAATTTAAAATCACAGCCGGAACAGCGCAAAATACAACTTCGCAAACAGAACTGGTGCTTGACTATACAGGTGTAAATGCCAATGTATTCAGTAGTTGGACAAAAGTAACGGGCACATTTACACCATCGGAGAGTGCGAATTACTTTTTCGGGATTAATCATTGTACTTCCGTTGTTGGTGCTAATCTGGTTGGGTTCGACGCATTTACAGTAAAAGCCAACAGCGAATATATACTTAGTCCTTATGTGAAGATTCATAACAAAGGGGGCTTATGGTCAAACACAATCAGCGGAAATGTATATTTATCGCGAAACGAGGAACTTGGTTATATGGCACTGGCCAAAAATACGGAAACACTGCGATGGACTTTTCCGTCGTCGGCAACACCATCCGTTTCGGAAGATGCAGATGTGAATGTATCGTATCCGTTAGGGGGCGTTTACGAATCGAATATCCAGGCAACAGGGCAGGGAGGCTCTTCGACCGATAAATCGACAATCACAATAATTAACCCGGCAAGCACTATCACCAAAGATGTGTATAACCTGAAACCAACTGATAAGTACATTAGCAATACATCAATCTCGACTAATACCTATGATTATGGTTTGGGAATCAATACTTTCTGGCGAAAATGGGGCGAAAAGTTTGTGATACCTTCGGATGTGGAAATTACAATAAACAGCATTGGTATAGGTGTGGCTGCCTATGCTATGCAAACAGCTAACACATCGAAAACGGTGAAAATTGGAATTTATCCGGTAGATAGTAATGGAAAACCAGCTGCAACAGCACAGGCTGAATACAGTACTACTTTTGCTGCATTATTTGGGAGTTCGGCCATCAGTTCAAAAACAATAAAAACATTTACGCTGCCATCAGCACTGAAAGTGAAAGGGAGCTTCTTTATTGTGTTCGACTTCACAGCATACACAGCTGCTGTTTCGGCAACCGATCGTTTAGGTATTTACAGAGCTGCAGCCCGTTTTGTAAACGATAACACAAGCTATGTATATTATACTTCGCAAAGTGCGTGGAAAACTTTTAGCGAAATTGCAAACGAAAACACTTCAGGGTATGTAATTCCGAACCTAACGTTTTCTGATCCGATTACATCCATCGAACAAATAAACATAGGTGAAAAACCCCGGGTAACAGTAATCAACAATATTATTCGTGTTTACAATATTCTGCCTGATGACGAAATTTTGATACACGATATCACAGGTAAATTAGTTTTTTCACAGAAAGCTGAAACCGGAGAAATAAAACACAATTTGGGTCAGGGAATTTATGTTCTCACTGCTACTAATTTCAGGTGTAAAATTGTGCTGAAATAGTTTTCAGAATTAAGGTTTGAATACAAGCACTGTTGCATAAGTCGCTATACCTTCTTTTCGTCCCACGAAGCCCACTTTTTCGGAAGTTGTGGCTTTTATGGATATGTCATTAGCATCTACCTTCATGGTATCGGCAAGGCATTGTTGCATTGCGGTTATATGCGGGTTTAGTTTTGGAGCTTCGGCACATACTGTTATGTCGGCATTGCCCAGTTCGTATCCTTTGTTGCGTATAAGTTCCATACAGCGAGCCAATAATATTTTACTATCAATATTCTTGTACTCGCCGGCTGTATCCGGAAAGTGGAAACCAATATCGCGCAGGTTAACAGCCCCTAACAGAGCATCGCAAAGTGCATGTATTAATACATCTGCATCGGAATGACCCAGCAAGCCCGGGCTATAATCAATTTTTATTCCGCCCAGCCAAAGTTCTCTGTTTTCGGCAAATACATGTACATCGTACCCGAAGCCTACTCTTATTTTTGACATATTTCAGAAGTTTTAAATTTAAAAAAACGATTGTACCCGAAAAGTACAATCGTTTGGTATTGTTTTATGCGGATTGAATAGAATTATTTTGCAAGAGTTTTTAGTCCGAACAAGTCAAATGTTAAACTAAAACGCAGCGTTTGGTCGAGTGGGTTCGATTGCGAAGTTGCAATAACATAACCAGCATCGAGCTGAAAAACATTTAGTTTAAAACCTGCACCAGCTGTAAAGTATTTGCGGTTGCCTTTTAATTCATTTTCGTTGAAGTAACCTGCACGTACAAAAAACTGTTTGTTGTATGCATACTCCAAACCAACCGACCAGGTTATTTCCTGTAATTCTTCTTTAAATCCACCCGGCGCATCGCCAAAAGAACGGAAAATGCCGGATATTGGCGAGATTTTATTGTAATCAATAGAATCGTTGGGGGTAGGCACTAACAATTTATTAATATCAGCACTTACACTAATGCGTTGATAATCATCAATGTCGTAATCGAAGGATGATCCCAGTCGCAGATTTGTTGGGATAAAGTGGTTTGTTGCATTTTTGTCGTAAGTAATTTTAGACCCGATATTGGATATGTTCCCCCCGAACGACAATTGTCCTTTACCGGTTGTAAGTTCAATAGGCGTACGGTAATATGCCGATACATCGGCAGCTACTGCCACGCCCGGATACATTCCGGTGGATGCTCCATTGTTTAAATCGGAATAAATAAAGCGCAGGGCGGCCGATATCGAGAATTTCTCGGACAACAGCTGCGAATAAGCAAAATCTACTGCCATTTCAAGAGGTTGAATATTTGTCCCCATATTATTTAAGGCTTCATATTCCGATTGGAACAGCGTTACCTTACCCAATGAAAAATAACGGATGGAGGCACTCAATGCCTGACGGTTGTTTAGTTTATAATACCCTGCCAGGTTTATTAAATCGATATCATCCACCAATGCTCTAAGCCAGGGAGTGTATGATAATGAAACACCCACTTCGCTGTCCATAAATACATATTTAGATGGATTCCAATACTGCGAATTGACATCGGGAGTGGTGGCGGCACCAACGTCGCCCATACCACCGGCACGTGCATCGGGAGCAATTGTAAGCGAAGGTACAGCTGTGTAAATCGGGTTATGGCCGGCAGCTAAAATGGATGTTAGTGCCGGTAATAGAAATAATAGAACAAGAATGTTTTTTTTCATCGTGAACCTATAATATATAATAATAAATTGCTGTTTTCCAGACTTTAATAAAAATGACTACTGATGCTCCTTCTTTACAAGGAATGTGAGAATTTGCAAAAGTACAACTTTTAATTTATTGAATCTGTATTTGTTTTTTAATTTTAATTATTCGATAATCAATAATTTATTTGATTTTGAATATGTATCGCTATTTGTTGTTTGGATGCTTACTTTGTAAATATATAATCCTCCCCTTACTTTTCGTCCATCGGCCGCTCTTAAGTCCCAACTGATTTGGTCTGCATTATTTTGGTTGAATTCCCATAATTTTGCACCGGCCAGATTGAATATCTCTACTTT
>JBLIZK010000423.1:0-7836 GCA_048859825.1 Paludibacter sp. | reverse complement strand
GGCTGACGTGGTTAAATCAAGTGCAGTGCTTCCATCAACATTTGTGCATGGTTGACAGTGAAGTGCTCCAAAATCCCCCACTGCGGCAAGCGGCAAACCGTTAGGGGGCAATCTGAGAAATAAAATACTTATTGAGTTACGAAGCTAACGACTAAAAAAGTGGTAATTGAAAGTCAAAGACTTGTGTGGTCATTGTCAGTGGCATAAAGAAATAAAACCATAGTGATTTTAATGAAAACCAGGAACAAAATATTATTAGGATTGTATTTCGGACTGTTTATCTGGGGACTTTTATCTTTCCAGGACGACAACTTGTTGAATAATTTATCAATCTTCATTCCATCGTTCTTGATTATCTTTACCCCATTCTCAAATAAATTAAGAGAGAAACGATTCAACTTTACCTGGTTTTTTATTTCTGTTTTATTTTCATTCATCCCGATTTTATCCTCGAGAATGAATTTGGCAGCGTATTCAATTCGATATATTGTACCACTGTGTGCAACTTTACATTATCATTTTGTACGACAAGTTTATAAGGGGGTTTTTCACAGAGAACCAATATTTATTGGTCGATTGTTGGAAGTAGGTATGTATGATGGAGAGAGAAAAAGAGAATCAGATGGATACGACTTAATTTTTTCTCTTTGCATGACTTTTGGTTTTTTGGGGATTCTGGGATTAATTTCTTTGAATTTTAAAATCTGACGTTAATTCCGGATCAAAATACAGAGAAGGAGAAATCCCACTGCCCTTAGCTTCGGGTGTTACTCGGAAGTGCAAAAAAAGTGAAAAACATATATTTTAGAAATAAATGAGATTTTCGGAATTTTAAATCATACTAACACGAATTGTAGAAATACGAAACAATTAAACTTATAAAAAAATGAAAAAACGCACATTATTTATTACACTTTCAATACTTTTAGTTTGCACCCATTTGTATGGACAAATAAACCGTGAAAGACAGTTATATGAAAAAGGGATTGAAAATAATCCGGTAAACCATCCAAAAGAAGAGACGGTGGTAGATTCTTTAGTTAGTCCTAACTCATTATCGCATTCAAACAGAGTAATAAGCAATATCTCGACCCCTACCTTTACTTTATATCCTGCATCAGCATCCAACAATAAACATATTGGAGTTGTCATTTATCCTGGTGGAGGCTTAGTAAATAATTGGCTTGACAAGGAAGGAACAGACTTAGCTATATGGCTTTCAGCAAAAGGAATAAACTGCATGGTAGTCAAATACAGGACAAACAGAAAGGATGAGAAAGGGAATTTCATTATACCATTTAATGATTATAAAGGAGCTGTTTACTTAGATGCGCGAGCGAGCATATTAAAAATGAAAGAACTATCCGACAGCTTGAGTATTGACAAAGACAAAATTGGAATCATGGGCTTTTCTGCAGGTGGTTGGTTGAGTGAAAGAACTATATTCAGAGCTTTGGATGCAGAAGGAATGATTGATTGGAAACCCGCATTTGTTGGTCTTATTTATCATGGAGATAAGTTGAAAACCTTTAAAGACATAAAAAATAAACAGGAATTACCGCCGTTTTTTATGGCTGTTGCACGAGATGACAAAAAACTACCTATGGAAGATGTTATCCCATTTCTGTCTGCAATAGTTGCAGAAGTAGATAAATCAGAGTTGCATATCTACTCAAAAGGTAATCATGGATTTGGGCTAGCTTATGAAAATGGTCATTCCGTAGAACTTTGGAAAAACAGTTTTTTTAACTGGTTATTGGACATTTACAATAAGTGAAATCTTACAAATGAAACATAGAATAAACAAGCGTTTGGCGCCTAACATATGCTATAGTCACAGGCTGGCTGACACGCACTTAGCGGCCTCGATAAGTACCGGGATGCACCTGTAACCAAGGGTCATGGCCGAAGGGAGTGAACCGCGCGTGCTTATAATTTCGGGCGTTATGCGTCAGTGTAAAAAAAAGAAGACAAGTATTTTCTGGTGTATAAAATTCAGATTAATAATCTGTTGACATAAGGTTATCAAGAAAAAGATAAAAATAAAACGCTTCGGGTTGAAAGTGCTATAAGAGACTTTTTTATATCTGTGAGCAAGAACAGTAAACAAAAACAATTTTCAAATATAGAAATCAAATCAAGAACACTAATAATCCTAATCAAATATTCAGATCAACACATTATGAAAAAAACCAATCAAATTTTGCTTTTTATTTTTTGTATTTCAGTTTCAGTTACGGCACAACAGAAAGCTGTGTCAGTCATCCAGTCTCAATTGCCCGAAAAATATATCGGCAACTGGATAAACGCCAACACCAACAATTGGGATTACGGTTTCTTTGAAAAATTCGCCATATATAAAAGCGATTTTTGGGATTATAAAACCTCACAAACCCTGAAAAATGGAGATGTAAATCTTACGTTAGCAAAAGGTAAACAAACGGTGCAACTCCTTTTGCAATCAGGTAAAGATAACCGAATAACGATTCAATCCGCCAAAGGAAATGCTGTTTCGTATAGCAAAATGGATAAAGTTTATCCAGTCTATCCGCAGAAGGATGAAAGCGAATTTGCCAAACCGACTTTCCGTAAGGATTCGGCTACCATTATTGGTTATTATCGAAACATGGATAAAATTCCGGCTCAGTTTGCCGACAGATTGAAGAAAAACCCTTTCAAAGTTTCTTCCTCAGATTTTATTTCTGATAAACAGCAGGATTACTTAGCCGATTTCGATTCGTTGGGGCGTTTCAAGCTTACGTTCCCCATTATGAATGCGCAGGAATTGTATGTAGATTGGAGTAGGTCGCACCTGCACATGTTATTAGAAGCCGGAAATACCATCGCAATATTTGTGGATTTGACAGACTACATTCCGCAGGAATCGGACAAATCGAAGGAAGGATACTGGAACCGACCAAAACAGGCTTTGTTTATGGGCGATAACGCCCGACTCAACAACGAGCTTACTACGTACAAACCCTCTTCAATTTACATTAATCGAAAAAAAAACGAAAAACTGACCGATATGGAGTATCTTTCGCATTGCGATTCGGTATACAGAAAGCGGACGGATGTTTTGAATTCCTTTATTACGGCTAATCCAAATGTCTCAAAGAAATTTAGAGATTTCAATACCGAATATGAACGTTACAACCTGTCATTTTACCTGATGCAGCGCCGTTTTGATCTCCGAAGTAAAAATAAAACAACTTTCGATGCGGGTTATATGGATTACGTTCGTGCCAATTTCCCACTTACTAATGAATGGACCTACACCGGCGTTCGGGATTTTAAATCGTTTCTGAGAGATTATATTGGATATGAAATAAGTATCCGGCCTCCAAAAACAATGACAACCTCGTTTAAGGATATCAGCAATTATATCCGGCAAAACAAAAAGGTGGACGAAGCTACTCTATCGCTGCTTGATCAAATTTTAGCGATGTATGATGACTTTCAAAAATCAGGCAAAGATCAGGTTGAAGCTTTGCAAATCAAATACAAAGACCTGCTGAGTAAAGCACAATCCATAAATCCGCTTGTTCAGGAAGCAAGTGCCGAAATGTTTGCAAATCGTCCACTCGATACGCAACTTACCGACTCATTGCTGACCAAAGAGCATTTGAGGCAAATCTGGAATGCCAATAGTTATTATGCCGAACTGGATCAGTGCCACAAAGCGCTTTCGGAAGTAAAATTGAAAGATATGAGAGCAAAAGTGGTAAATCCCGATTTGATTGAAACCATTGAAAATGTAAGCAACTTTTATAAAAACGTGGCAACTAAAGGCATGACTTACGAAGCCAGTCTGAAAAATACCAGTCATCTGAAAGAATATCAGGATGCAAAAGCTTTGTTCGAAGAATTGATTAAACCCTACAAAGGCAAGGTAATTTATGTGGACTTCTGGGGAACCTGGTGTGGTCCATGTAAAGAAAATATGAAGTACGTAAAGGATATAAAATCCAAACTGAAAGGTCAGGATGTGGTGTTTATGTATTTCGCCAATAGATCGCCGGAAGATTCGTGGAAAAACATTATCAAGGAGATGGATCTTACCGGCGAGAATGTGGTGCAATACCGCTTGCCCGAAAAGCAGGAAGAGCTTATCGAACGATTGTTTAGTGTCAATTCATTTCCAACTTATCTGCTTATCAACAAAGAGGGCAAAGTAGTTAATACCAAAGCTGCATCTCCTATGGGGGGCGAAACCGCCGTACAGCAAATTTCAGAGCTTTTAAAGTAGAGCACGATTATTCTTGTCATATCAATTTTATATATTTTAATTCTTTATTAATTGAAAAAGTTAATATTGTTTTGTTCTCATAGCATAAAAGTAATGTTGATTAGCTCTGTTTCAGTAAAAAAACTAAAATGTCCAGAAGAAGCAATTACTGTAAATATATCTGTAAAAAGAGAAAAGAACGAAATAATTAAATGACTAAACACCGAACCCCTAACACCGCCTATGTCCGTTGGCTGGCTGATGTACACTTAGCAGCCCCGATAGCTATCGGGATGCGCTCGCAACCAACGGTTATAACCGAAGGGAGTAAACCGCGCGTGCTTATAGTTTCGGGGCGTTAGGGGTTATAGCAAAAAAAAAAGAAAAACAGTTCAGCTATGTGGAACTACACCTTAAAAACTGCTTACATTCAAAACATAAAAATAGTACAATATGAACTTACGTTTGCAATTTGACACTAAAAATATTAATTGGAACTTGATAGTTGAGATACTTCAAAAAGTTGGAATGGCCTACCACACAAGTGAAATCCACAAACGAGCGTTTGAAAATAGTTATACCGTTGTATTTGTGTTTGATGAAGAGATATTAGTCGGTTTTGGGAGAGCTATATCAGATGGAGAATATCAAACTGCCATATATGACATTGCCGTTTTACCAAGCTATCAAGGAAAAGGAATAGGTAAAATCATAATACAAGCAATTGTAAAAAATTCCCCAAATTGTAATTTTATTCTATACGCTTCACCCGGCAAAGAAAAGTTCTATGAAAAGGAAAATTTTAAAAAAATGAAGACTGGAATGGCTCTGTTTATTAACAACGAGAAAATGAAAGTAAAAGGATTTATAGAATGAAATTATGAGTTATAAGTGTTCGATTAGAAAAGTTATCGTTTACTGACAAACAGAATAGAACTTAATACAAATAGATTCTTTGCATTAAACAGCTGAATAACACACGTAAGAGAAACAAACGCCAAAAACCCCTAACACACTATGTTTACAGGCTGGCAGACCCCGACAAATCGGGGCCGGCTGTGCAACGGGCGGCCTCGCTCCGGGACTAAATGTGTTTGTGTGGTTGTCTACAAAGATATCGGGACTAGGTCCCTTTATTCCGCAAATATTTACTTTCAGAGCACCTTAGGTGTGGCATCATTGATAAAACAATATTTACCACAGTTACAGAGTCGCGAGTTATTGGTAGAAAAGCGAGAAAAGCCCGTAGGGCTTACATGTCAATAGCCATGGGTGAAACCCATGGTGTCAATGTGTGAACGTATATACACAAGCCCGGAGGGCTTGAATACAGGGCGGTTTGCCCGAAGCTCGATGGCTGTTAGGTTGCAGTATGCGCGAGGGATAGAGCGGATGCACGGAGCGAAGCGGAGGGCAGGAGAGAAAGCCCGACCCGACGACAGGAGGGGCGCGCCCATAGAGGTATTGAGTTCTGATTTAAGAAAAGAAGTGTTGAGTTTGGAGTAAGGAGTGTGGAGTAGTTTGCTTGTGTTGGTCGTGATTGCTGTGTTGGGGTATTAAGTTTTGAAGAATAATAGCGTTTTTGTTTCTGTTTCTGAGTTTTAACTTATCTTTGTAGGATTAAATGCCTTTTATTGAATTTGATTTGTTTTATTTAAAAAATAACTTACTATGCAACCAAAATGGATAAGCGTGTTGATTGTGGCGATAGCCCTTGCGCTGCCTGTAGTGGCTCAAAAGCCAAAAACCACCACCAAAAGTACCAAAACCACTGCCGCGGGTAGCCCGGGTGCTCAACAGTCGGCTGCCGAGAAAATGGGTTATGCTCGTACGAGTAAATACTGGGGGCCGGGTACGTATTACTGTTATGCGCCGGGAACACCGACGGATAAGATGGTAAACACGGCGGTATCGGCCATGAGGGACCTGACTGGAATTTGGGCTGCGGATTTCTATACGGAATTGGGCAAGCAGGGTTATACGGAGATAGCGAAAAAGGATTTTCAGAAATGGTACCACAGAAGTAAAAACAAGGAGGCGCGTTATTTTTATTCGCCCGACAAAAGTTATGTGGTGGCACCGGGTGTGAAAACACTGGACAATAGTCCGGCAATGCCTGATGGTAAAAGGGCGGAAGTGTCGGCTGATATTACATGGTACCGGTTTATTCCGCAGGCCGATACGGCTAAGGTGGTGGAGGCTGTGTGGCAGTATTTGCGCGACTTGTATAAAATGAAGATAATTCTGGGTAGCGTGGGAACTAATTTTAAAAAGGCAGAGATGAAAGTGTACCCGATACAGCGGGTTGGAGTAGGAGGATGGGCCGGATTGCGTGTGGGTACTTTTGTGCTGATGATGGAAAACGGCAAACCGAAGGGCTATTATGAACTGGCCGAGGATATTATACGGCGTACGATGACTAAGCCTGAGTTTGAACTGAAAATACTGGGCATGGAGCTGGCTTATACCTATGCATTAACGTTAAACCTTGAAAAGGAAGGTTATGTGTTGCGTTACGATATTGTATCGGGATTTTTGAAGGAGTTGGAGCCCGGCCGGCAGTGGAAGGATGAATATCCGACTGTGTTGAGCCAATATAAAATGGCTTTGAAAATGCAGGATGAGGGTTTGGTGCAATTCAAAAAATTGCCTGTGCAGCCTGTAATTCACGATTTGAATAAGATACTTCATATTAAATAAGGAGTGCCGTATAGTAAAAATGATAACCGGCTGTGACAGGCCGGTTGTTTTATTTTATATAAATAAATAGAATAACGTGTAGCTTATGAGCCACGAAAAAACAGCAATAAATACAACCTATTTTAGTTTGGCGGGCAATGCAGGCCTGGCTGTATCGAAGGCGGTGGCAGGTGTATTGGGTAATTCGTATGCACTTATTGCGGATGCTATTGAATCGACCACTGATATTTTTGCATCGCTGCTGGTATTGCTGGGGTTGAAATATGCCAGTCGGCCGGCCGACGAGAATCATCCGTACGGACATGGACGTATTGAACCTTTGGTAACGTTTGTGGTGGTGGGTTTTCTGATAGTGTCGGCCACAATAATTGCCATTGAAAGTATACACAATATACGTACTCCGCATGAATTGCCTGCGTGGTGGACACTGATAGTGTTGGCGGTGATTATTGTGTGGAAGGAAATATCGTTTCAACTGGTGATGCGACGTAGCAGACAAACGAATAGTTCGTCGCTTAAGGCAGATGCGTGGCATCACAGAAGCGACGCCATTACATCGGTTGCTGCGGCTATTGGTATTTCTGTAGCGCTTATTATGGGTAAAGGTTACGAAACGGCCGACGATTGGGCAGCATTGTTTGCGTCGGCTATTATTTTGTATAATTGCTACCGTATATTCCGACCGGCACTTGGCGAAATGATGGACGAGCATACACATGATGAGTTGGTAGATGCTATCCGGCAACTGGCTTTGAGTGTTGATGGTGTAAAGGATACCGAGAAGTGTTATATCCGTAAAACAGGGTTAAAATATCTGGTGGATTTGCATGCACGGGTTGATGGTGGCATTTCGGTAAGGGAAGGGCATGAAATAGCACACGAGCTAAAAGCCAGATTAATGCTGGATT
>JBLIZK010000422.1:0-4508 GCA_048859825.1 Paludibacter sp. | reverse complement strand
ACCAAATATGAGTTACTACGATTCGACAGGTAATTCCGATTATGGTTTTACAAAACCATACAGCGAACGTACGGCTGAATTGATTGACGAGGAAGCAAAAGCAATTGTAGCTGAGCAGTACGAACGTGCAAAGCAAATTTTACGTGCAAATGCGGACGGACATAATCAACTCTCGGAATTGTTAATAGAGCGCGAAGTAATCTTTGCTGAAGATTTGGAAAAGATTTTTGGCAAACGCCAGTGGGTTTCGCGTCAGGATGAGCTCATAGCTCAAAACGGCGGCAACGATATTCTTGACGAAGTGGATGTGCCAGCCATTGAAACTCCCAAACAAAATGATAATTCAGAAAAATCTGAAAGCACAGTTGAAAATTAATCGTTTTTTTTAACTTTGTGCAATTAATACCAAAAGATTGCTGAGTCGCCTGAAATGCTGAGTTTTTTCAGGCGATTTTGCAATAAACTCAACGAAAACACACCCGAATGAATAACTTTATAGTTCGTACATTGAGCGGAGCTGTATTTGTACTCTTAGTAATAGGCTCTATACTATGGCATCAGTATGCTTTTATTGCTGTTTTTTCTCTAATTGCAGCAGGTGCTGTGCGCGAATTTCATAAAATAACCAATGTCGAAGGGCAAATTGTTGTTCCGGTCATTCTGGGTGTAATAGGGGCATTATTGCTGTTTATGGCTTCTTTTTTCTATGCTTCGGGGAGTCTTCATATTTCGCTTTATCCTGTTTACGGCTTGTATGTGGTGATGGTTCTTATTGCGGAACTTTACCGAAAAAAAGCAAATCCGGTGCATAACTGGGCATACTTTATACTCGGACAGCTTATCATTGCTCTTCCGTTTTCATTGCTGAATTTTATTTCGTTTGTCGATGGCGTTACATACAAACCACTTTTGCTGATAGCTTTGTTTGCAACTATCTGGATAAATGATACAGGAGCATACATTATTGGGGTCTCATTTGGCAAGCACCGCTTATTTGAACGGGTGTCGCCTAAAAAATCGTGGGAAGGATTTTTCGGTGGTGCTCTGGCAGCTTTGGCTGCGGGCTATGTTTTTTCTGTTTTTATTCCGGATTTAACACTGGTTCAGTGGTTGCTTTTTTCGCAAATTGTTGTTGTTTTTGGTACCTTTGGCGATTTAATTGAATCGTTGCTGAAGCGAACTATAGGTACAAAAGACTCAGGCAATATACTTCCGGGGCACGGAGGGTTCCTCGATCGTTTCGACAGTATGTTGCTGGCAGCTCCTGTCATTTTTATTTATCTGAGCTTTCTTTTTTGAAGTTAGAAGTTCCGCTGCGCGGAATGTCGAAGACTCCATCAGTAGATTGACGTTTTGCGGGTCTGAAGCTCATACACAGCCATCAAGAGAATAAGGTACACTGTGCTAAATAACATAAAAATATAGAATATGAACTTTGATGATATACGTTGTTATTACGACGAAGAAATTCCTGCCGCTTTTGAACGATTAATTGAGGAAAAGCAATTTATGAAGGTGGTAAGTACCATTTACCCCTTGTTGCCAAAGGAACTGATTAAGCAAAGGCTTACATCTTTTCGATCGGCTCTCGATTTCCAGAAAGGCATGGTTTACCCTTTTTTACAACAACTGGATGTAAATCAAAGCAAAGGAATTGCGCTATACGGTGTTGAAAATATCGATAAAGCAAAGTCGTATTTGTACATTTCAAACCACAGAGATATTATTCTCGATTCGGCATTTTTGTGCTACAAACTTATTGACAATGGAATGGATACGGTTGAAATTGCTATTGGCGACAATCTGTTGGTTTTCCCGTGGATAGAAGAATTGGTACGTATCAATAAGAGTTTTATTGTTAAACGCGGATTAAGTGCCCGTCAGGTATTGGAAAGTTCGCAAAAAATGTCAGCTTATATTCTTCACACCATTGATGTAAAAAGTCAGTCTATTTGGTTGGCTCAACGCGAAGGTAGAGCGAAAAACTCTGACGACCGCACACAGGAAAGTTTACTGAAAATGCTGAACATGTCGGGCAAAGGCACTGTTGCCGATAATCTGGCTGCGCTGAATATTTGTCCGCTTTCTATTTCGTACGAATTTGACCCCTGCGATTACCTGAAAGCAAAAGAATTTCAACAAAAACGCGACAATGCTGATTATAAAAAGTCGCAAATGGACGACCTTATAAATATGCAAACAGGCGTTATGGGCTACAAAGGCAGGGTAGAATACAAAATGAATGGTTGTGTAAATACCGAAATTGTAAAACTCGGCGAACAAATAAGCAACAAAGCCGAATTGTATACTGCTATAGCCCAGTTAATAGACTCAAAAATACATGGGGGCTACACCATTTACAATGTAAATAAAATTGCTTACGACCTTTTGGAGGAAACCGACACTTTCTCGAAAGAATACAGTCTGATGGAAAAACTGGATTTTGAAAAGTACCTCGAAAAGCAGTTAGGTAAAATTGATCTTGAAAATCGCGACGATGATTTCCTGTTACGAAAAATGCTTGAAATGTATGCCAATCCGCTTAAAAACTATCTGAAAAATCAATAATCCCGTCGTTTCTATGATAGCGCTAAGTTGTTGATATATATAACACAAGGGGAGCCGGGAAGCTTCCCTTGTGTTTTTTATGTTAATTTTTAAACCATTCCTGAAATTTTAATTTATCTTTGGTATTCGTTTGATTACTAAAATCTATTTCTAATAGCCTTTCCTTTCCTATCCTGATGAATAATAAAGTGGATCTTTTATAATTTTTGGATTTAATGCCTTCAGGCAAACTTCAATAATATAAACATTAAAGATTACCACAATGAAAACAAAACTACTTTCCTTGTGTATTACCTTTGCATTTTTAAGTGCTAATGGTCAGATTGCTATTCCAAATCCAAATTTCGAATCGTGGACACAAAATTCAATTGAAAATCTGATGTATTTTCAGGAGAATTCAAATTACAATTGTTACCGGGAAAATTTAGGCACTAATGTGTCCAAAGTTACACCATCTTATCAGGGCCAATATGCAATTGAGCTGAAAACCATCGACCATTATCTGGCCTATTTTATAAATACCGATGCTAAGGAAGGAAACATGCCGGCCTGGACAAATGGAATGGCCTACAGTGGTCAGCCTACGGGAATAAGTGGATATTACAAATACAATGTGGCTACTGCCGACTCAGCATTGATTGTACTCATTTTCCGAAAAAACAGTACCGTAATTGGTGAATACATGTTTAAAATCGGAGGTGTGAAAACAGAATTCACATTATTCGACTTTGATTTTAATCCGGCATTAACTCAGACGCCCGACTCATTGATTTTTTGTATGGTTTCGAGTGATTTTATGAAAAATGAAAATGGCGTAAACGGCAGTACATTGGTGGTTGATAATGTGTTGTTAAAGGGAGTAGTGCAGCAACCTGTTGAATTAAACGGCGATTTTGAAAACTGGGAAATAACAAATATGCCTCCCAAAATTGATGATTGGGATGTAAATGATGAGGGATTTGAACGGACATCGGATGCGCAGAAAGGTGAGTATGCGTTAAAACTGACCACTTATGAGGGGGAAGAAAACGGGCAGGCTATTGCAAGGCCTGGTTACCTGAGTTCAGGATACTGGGACGATAATTGCGGTTGTTTAAAGGGAGGTTACCCTTTTTCGAACATGAAAGATACACTTGCATTCTGGTATAAGTATAGCCCTCAAAATGGCGATAAAGCGCAGGTATCTTTATCTTTCAAAAAAAACGGTTCCCAATTTGAATACAGGGAAGTTACGCTGAATTCTTCGGCAGCTTATACGTATATGGAGTTGCCATTTCAGTTGGGCACTATTCCTGATACAGTTATTGTACAGGCTATTTCATCGTTATGGACCAATAAGGATGTGGCATACCTTGGTTCAACTCTGATACTGGATAATTTATACTTTAAATCGTCATTGAATCAGACCGGGATTACAAACGTCCATCAAAAAGACCTCTGCATTTATCCAACTATTGTTTCGAAAGAAATCTTCCTGTTAAATACAAACAATGAAGTTCAGAAAATATCCATACTGGATGTGTCCGGCAAAAGAGTTGCTTGTTTCGAAACCGCTGATTATAAAATTAATACGGCAAACTTTAGGCCGGGCGTTTACCTGTTGACGGTTTGCAATAAAGATAAAAACAGGCACTTCAGGTTTATAAAAATACAGGAATAAAGATTTACAATAAATATAGTTATCTTCGCAACTCGAATGTTACATAGCTCCCTATAATGAGAAAGAAAATTGCTTTTATTGTTAATCCGATTTCAGGAACACAAAACAAACACAACATACCTAATTTGATTCGTGATGAGTTGAATCCGTATTTTTTCGACCCCGAAATAGTATTTACCGAGCATAGGGGACATGGAAAGGAAATGGCGGCTTCATTTGTAAGTAAGAATTACGACTATGTCATTGCGGTTGGCGGCGACGGTACTGTAAACGAGGTGGC
>JBLIZK010000421.1:0-10605 GCA_048859825.1 Paludibacter sp. | reverse complement strand
CATTAAATCTTGCCCGCAGTTTAAAAAAATGGGGCACACCAATGTACAGTAACGGCTATATTTGCCGCAACCCAAACCGCAATGATCAAATGCACCATTACGATATGAATCTTTGTTATGTCGACGAGTTGTTATGGCATTTTAACTGGACCGGCGATTGGGACTATGCCCGTAAAATGTGGCCTGTACTGACATCTCATTTGGCTTGGGAAAGGCAAAATTTCGATCCGGACAACGATGGGCTATACGATGCATATGCTTCTATCTGGGCCAGCGATGCATTGTATTACAATAGTGGTGCTGTTACACATTCATCGGCCTATAATTACAGGGCAAATAAACTTGCAGGCGAATTAGCCGACAAACTGGGTTATGATGGTGCCATTTATAAGCAGGAAGCCCAAAAAATACTTACAGCTATAAACGCACGCCTTTGGTTAAAATCGAAAGGGCACTGGGCCGAATTTCAGGATGGGATGGGGGCGAAGCGTATTCACGAAAGCGCTGCAGTTTGGACTATATACCACGCTATCGATTCAAAAATTCATGATAATTTTCAGGGTTATCAGGCTTTACGTTATGTCGATACTGAGATTCCTCATATACCGGTAGTAGCCACAGGTTTGAAAGATGAGGGTTTTTCTACAATTTCTACTTCCAACTGGATGCCTTATTCATGGTCAATAAATAATGTGGCATTTGCTGAAGTGGGCCATACAGCTCTGGCATATTGGCAAGCCGGGTTAGCCGATGAGGGTTTCAGGTTGTTTAAAAGTTCAGTATTGGATGGTATGTATTTAGGAGCAAGCCCCGGTAATGTGGGGCAGATAAGTTATTATGATGCTGCAAGAGGGGAGTGTTATCGCGATTTTGGCGACCCGATTGGAGTTACTTCGCGTGCCGTAGTACAGGGTTTGTTTGGAGTAAATCCTGACTTATTAAATGCAAGGGTGTTATTACGTCCCGGGTTTCCTGAGTCCTGGAACCATGCATCAATACAAACTCCCGATATAAAATATGAGTTTACACGCAGTGATAAAAAGGATACATATAGCATAGTTTCAAATTTCTCAGTTGCACATAAAGTAATGTTGCAGGTTGTTGCACGATACGATAAAATTCGGACAATTATTCAGAATGGTAAAAATATAAGTTGGACACTGATTGACGATGCTGTTGGCAGGCCAATAATTGAATTGGATTGCGAACCGGTTTCCATAGTCGTGATTGAATGGGAGGGCGAACCAATTAACAACAAAATTCAGCAGTTTGTAAAAAATCACGGAGAATCCGTTAATTTTAAATCGGTTGCGTCAATATCAGAGGTTTATGATCCACAACAGGTACTTGCCAATGTTCAGTTATCTAAAAATTTTCTAAATGGCAAAGTGATTGGAGCGTATGGTGTGCGCACTGTGTTTGTGCGCATTTTACAGGGCGATATGATGTGGTGGCAGCCTTTTTCGGTAGTAATAAACAAACCGGTGTCGTCATTTAAGGCCTTTTCCAATGTTGATACAACCAAATGTGAACTCATAAACATGACTTCATTCTGGAATGATTCATTGACCAATATTTTCAAGCCCAGATATTTTTCGCCCCGTTCGCCGTATACTACACTTCAAATACCCACACAGGGAATAGGAGAGTGGTGTCATCCGTTGAATACAGCCGTAATCGATGATATTGGCTTGCGCAGATTGGCCCTAAATGGTGTTGTTAAAACAGTAAAGTCTATTCCATTTTACAGCTCTGCTACCGGTAGAAATATAGCATTTACATCACTGTGGGATAATTTTCCTGATAGAATTTCGATTCCGATTGCCGGAAAAGCATCGCATGCGTATTTGTTTTTAGCCGGGAGTACCAATCATATGCAATCTCATTTCGAAAATGGAATTGTTGTTGCGCATTATACTGATCATAGCTCTGATACTCTTCAATTGATTAACCCATACAATTGGTGTCCTATAGAACAGGAATTTTATGTAGATGGAAAAGCATTTTGTTTATCAACTGAACGTCCGTGGCGATTGCACCTGAAAAGTGGATTGGTAAGTAATAATCTTGAAACAGATTTAGGGATTAAAGGTGTGTATGGCCGTAAAATTGAAGGCGGTGCAGCTGTTTTACTGGACATGCCTTTGAATAATCAAAAAACACTTTTAAGTCTTGAATTTAAAACAACAGCCAATGAAGTTTTAATTGGTGTGTTAGGCATTACACTTCAGCGAAACTGATAAATATTCTATTTAAATGTACATTTTTATACTGTGTGCTTCTGCAACTTTTTGTTTCTTTGTTTTCAGATAAAAGCACTTAGCTGCTATCTCTTATGTGTGTTAACTCTTAATTCGAATCGAAAACTTGTATATGAGTCAAATTATTATTTCAATGAAAAAAATTATTACGGTAAGTTTATTATTAATGCTTTTGAGTGTGACAAGTGCCGCAAAACGCAAAGTTGTTGCTCCTGCCTTATTCCCTGATGGAACGGTTGTTTCATCCTGGTTCTCTGACCTGTCTGTTCCTGATACTGCATTGTTGGGCAAAAAATACATTGTTACTGACTTCAATGTGGTTTTGGATAGTACCTTGATTCAGACTGAGCGCATTCAATCTGTTATCGATCAGGCTGCAGCAAATGGTGGTGGGGTTGTTGTTTTGCCTAAAGGTGTTTTCTTAAGTGGTTCGCTTTTTTTTAAGCCTAAAACACATTTATTTCTTTGCGAGGGTGCCGTATTGAAAGGAAGTGATGATATAAGCAACTTTCCAATACTACCTACCCGTATGGAGGGACAGTCGGTGAAGTACTTTGCAGCCTTGATAAATGCCGATAATCTGGATGGTTTTACAGTTTCAGGCAAAGGTGTAGTGAACGGAAATGGTTTACGGTACTGGAAAGCGTTTTGGCTCCGCCGACAATTTAATCCGGATTGTACCAATATGGATGAAATGCGTCCTCGTTTACTATACGTATCCAACAGCAAGAATATCAGGATTTGTAATGTTACTTTAAAAGATTCACCATTCTGGACTACTCATTTTTATAAATGTGAGAATGTAAAATTGCTTAATTTGAGGATTACATCACCTGCTAAACCTGTAAAAGCTCCTAGTACCGATGCTGTTGATATCGATGTGTGTACCAATGTTCATATCAAAAACTGTTATATGTCGGTTAACGACGATGCAATAGCCTTAAAAGGCGGAAAAGGACCGTTTGCTGATAAAAGTGCAGATAATGGTGGAAATTTTAATATCATTATTGAAGATTGTGAATTTGGTTTTTGTCATAGTGCGCTTACCTGTGGCAGCGAGTCGGTGCATAACCGAAATGTGATTTTACGCCGTACTTTTGTGGATAAAGCACAGCGCTTATTTTGGCTTAAAATGCGTCCGGATACGCCGCAGAAATATGAATATTTTTTGCTTGAAGATATTAAGGGAAGCGCTACGAGTATGCTTTATATCCGCCCGTGGACACAGTTTTTTGATTTAAAAGGTGAAAAGGAAATTAAAAAATCATATGCTTCAAACATAACAATGCGGAATATTAGTTTTGAGTGCGTTACAGCGTTCGATATCAAAAAGTCGGACCAGTTTGAACTGGATGGTTTCAGGTTCGAAAATATGCAGGTAAAAGCGCAAAAAGAGGGTGCCGATATAAATGCTGTTATTACAAATGCGACATTGACAAATAACTCAATTACACAAATCGCTGTAGAAAAGTAAAGTTGATGAAATTATTGTGAAAGAGTAATTTGTCGAATGGTAAATTACTCTTTTTCTTTTTCGACAAAGAAACTGAAGTTGACATTACCATAGTTTCGGTGGTCGTCGAAATTTGGATGTTCCCGGAAGCTGTTTTTTGATGAATGTTCCAATACAAACAGTCCATTTTCAGTTAATAATTTTTTGCTGAAAATTATATCCGGTAATAGAGCTAATTCTTTTAAATCATATGGCGGGTCGGCAAAAATAAAATCAAATTTCTGATTTGAATTTTGTAAATATCTGAACACATCCGATTTCAATATATGAAGGTTGCTAACTTTTAATTCAGCACAATTCTTTCGGATATAATTGCATTGCAGCGATTCTAAATCAATGGAAAGTACACTTGCAGAACCTCTCGAAATGAATTCAAGTCCTATTCCTCCTGTTCCGGCAAATAGGTCAAGCATATCGATCCCCTCGAAATCTATTCTGTTATTCAACAGGTTGAATAAGCCTTCTTTTGCAAAATCGGTGGTTGGTCGGGCTTTAATATTTGTGGGCACCTGTAATCTTCTGCCTTTAAACGTTCCGCTAATTATTCTCAATTTTTTGTTTATTTAAATTGTATGTTACTGATTTTGTCTAAACAGAAGTTTTTGATTTCTAAATTGGCGTTATATACAAGAAACTTAACTTCCGACATATTTGTATCAAAAACTGTTTGAGCAATGTTCAGGATTGTATACACAATATCTTCTGTATTGCCGGCGCAGTAATTGTTAGCCAGTATTAGTTCTTTATTCTGCGCTGCTGCCACTTCGCAACCGGTATGCGTAATGTTACATGCTACCACAGCCTCAGTATGTTTAATTGCGTCAGCTATGAGTTCGCTGATTTGACAACTGTCAATGTGTTTTATTCTTGTTGAGTTAAAGAAGTTGTAGGTGTCTCTGTCGACCGAAAAAAACAAATCCATTTTTTCCTGGTTGAGATGCTCTACAAGAGTTATCTGTTCATTTGCATTAAAATTATTATTCTGAAAATGCAATAAATTAATACAATCTTCTTTATCAAAAACTCCCCTGGGAGCACAGCAAAAAAAATCTGATTTGTGAATTATTTTAGTTTCTTTTTCTGTGTCAAAGCCTATCTCATGTATTGCTTTCTGAAATGCCGACTGTGTATCCATTACAGCATCTTTACTAAGGTCTGCTTTAATGGCAAGTTTACAAAGTTCAGTGTTATTATCACTATTTAAATATAAACAAAATCCATCCGGAGTAAACCGGATGGATTGATAATAGGAGTTATCATTTAAATCCATTGCCATGAGCAAAGTAGATTTTATTCCCAGTTTCCAGCATTATTGTTAGGCTCTGATACAGAACCAACCATTAAGCCGGGAAATTTGGTGAGTTTGTTTTGAATGTCGATTTTATTCAATACTTCCTGACGGTTCAAATCGTATAAATATACTTCGTATAGAACTGAAGCTTGAAATAATGGAATTTTAATACCATTTGAACTCATATGGGTATTGTTAACCTCAATTTTAAATTTCGCATTTTCGCTAAAAGGTACATTTGCAATGTTTTCTATATTTTCAGCTGTGTATTTTTCGGGATACAAAGCTTCAATCATTGGAACATAGGCTGTGTCGCGACGGAAATTCTGTAAACCATTTTCGGCAATTGCTTTCGCATTTCCACTACGTACAATTTTAGCTGCTGCTTCTTCTGTTAATCCGGCCTCTAATTGTTTGTCAGAAAGTGAACCTTCTTTCAATACGGTTTTTTTCTTTGCAGTTCTTAAGAACTTAAACAAATCCTGATAGTTGTCGGTATATACACCGTTTTGATCTTTAAATTCTACTTCGGCGTTTCGAAGATCGATTAAACTCTGAATAATGATTGCTTCACGGCGTGCTTTCTCTTCGTCAAACTGAATAGGAGTTACAATACTCATTACTGCAAAGTAAGCAAGAAATAGAATTGATACACCAAGTAAAATTTTGATAATTGTTTTCATGCTGAAAAATATTGTTGATTTTTTATGTTTTCTTCTTAACGGGCTGTTTTATTAGCGGTTGCAAATTTAAAAAGAAATTTCATATTGGCATAGTTTTTAGCTGTTTTTTTCTTACAGCTTTTGTTATTTTTATATATTTTCATGCAATAAAGAAGCCTTACAAAGTTATTGTAAGGCTTCTTTATATTTCATATGCTTATTCCTGTTTTATCAGGCTTTTTTTGCTTTTCTTTTTGCGATTAATTTATTAACCTCGTAAGTTACCGGCGAAGCGATAAATACTGATGAGTATACCCCTACGAAGATACCAAATAACATGGCAAATATAAATCCGCGGATTGAATCTCCTCCTAAAGCAAACATAGCTACCAAGGTAATAATTACAGTAAATGTTGTGCTGAAAGTACGACCAAGCATTTGATTTACTGAGTTGTTAATTATTTCGAAGCGATCCATTTTTGGATGAAGATTTACATTTTCACGAATACGGTCGTAGTTGATTACCGTGTCGTTAATGGAGTATCCTAATACTGTAAGGATTGCTGCAATAAACGATTGGTCGATTTCCATTGAGAATGGTAATATCCCCCACAATAATGAGAAAGCACCTAAAGTAATTATGGCATCGTGCGCAAGAGAAACTACCGCACCGGCAGCATAACCCCATTCGCGGAAACGGATGAGAATGTACAATGCAATACCAAATATAGCTAAGAGTACGGCCCAAATGGCAGCTGTCTTAATATCATCAGCCACTGCAGGTCCCACCTTTGATGAACTTTTTATGTTGTTATCCACAAACGAGTCTTTAGTTGCCCCATTGCCTAAAAGTGGTTTCAGTCCATCAAATAGTTTGCTTTCAATTTCATTGTCAATTTCAGCATTGTTTTCGTCAATTTTGTATTTTGTAGAAATACGTACCTGATTTTCGCTGCCAATTGTTATTACCTGAGGTGTTTCACCACCAAAATGTGTTTTTAAAAGTTCTTTAACTTCTTCTGTTTTTACAGGTTTTTCAAATGCTACAATATAGTTTCGGCCACCAGTAAAATCAATTCCTAAGTTAAATCCTTTTGTGCTGAAAGATATAATGCTTACTGCAAATAAAACCAATGACACGATATACATTGCTTTTCTGATTTTCATAAAGTCAATGTTAGTGTTCTGTAGGAACGATTTGCTTATAGCAGTGTGAAAAGGAATGTCTGCACGTTTTTCTTTTGAGAAATAGGCTTCCATCATATAGCGTGTAAGGAAAACCGCGGTGATAAATGTAGTGATAATACCAATACTTAATGTTACACCGAAACCTTTAATAGGACCTTTACCAAATACCATAAGAATGATACCAGTTAAAAGAGTTGTTACGTTCGAGTCAATAATTGCGCTTAAAGCATGTTTAAAACCTTCTTTTATGGATTGACGCATGTTTTTTCCACTTCTCATTTCCTCGCGGATACGTTCGTAGATAAGTACGTTAGCATCTACGGCCATACCCATGGTTAGTACGATACCTGCAATACCCGGTAGTGTGAGAACCGCTGTAAATGATGCCAAAATACCCATAAGGAAGAATACATTGGCAAAAAGTGCGATGTCGGCAATAATTCCCGGAATAAAGCCGTAATACAGAATCATGTATAATAATACCAGAATAAAGGCAACAATAAATGATATTAAACCATTATTAATTGCTTCCTGTCCAAGTGATGGACCTACCACATCTTCCTGAATAATACGGGCTGGTGCCGGCATTTTTCCGGAATTCAATGTGTTTGCTAGGTCTTTTGCTTCTTCAACGGTGAAATTACCTGTAATTTGTGAGCTACCTCCTTTAATTTCAGTATTTACTGTTGGGAATGAATATACATATCCATCAAGTGTAATGGCAATTGATTTTCCAATATTCTCCTTTGTTAAACGTGCCCATATTTTTGAACCTTCCTGGTCCATTGTCATGCTTACGTTTGCATAGGCCGACGTTTGGCTAAAGTCCTCGCGTGCATCTGTAATTACATCTCCTTCCAAAGGTGCTTTGCCATCGCGGCTGGTAACTTTTATCGCAATCAACTGGAAAAACTCTTCATTCTTGTCAACGCTTTTAACTGTCCAGCGTAATTGAAGGTCGCGAGGTAAAACACTGCGTACTTCTTTCATGGCCAGATATTTGTTGACTGTAACTGTGTCTTTGCTATGAGTTAAACCAACTACCGGGCCACGTCCAATCTGACCTCCCTGTACATTGAGTTGTAGTACTGCAAATAATGGATTTTCTTTCATCCACTCTTCGCGCATTTTTGTTGAATCGGTTGTAGCTGTCGATTTTTTCGATAAAGCAGCTTTCAGACTATCGGCTTTACTAACTGTTGGTTTTGCTGCTGCAGGTGCTGCATTCGCTGTTGTTGCAACTGTTGCAGTAGTATCCGCAGGCGTTGGAACAGCATTGTTTACACGAGCTATAATAGTGTTGGCGTCAACCAGATTACTGTAGATTTCGCTCAATTCAAAAGTTTCCCAAAACTCAAGATTAGCCGAACCCTGAAGAAGTTTACGAACACGTTCTGGTTCTTTGATACCCGGAAGTTCAATTAATAAACGTCCTGAGTTACCGTTGTCTCGTTGGATATTTGGCTGAACCACACCAAAACGGTCAATACGTGTACGCAGTACGTTGAATGAGTTAAGAATTGCTCCGTCAATTTCCGATTCCAGCACTTTAACAACGTCTGCATTTGATGAACTAAGTGAAATTTTATCTTTTAGTTCGTAGGTGCTGAAAATCGTTGATAGTTTTCCGTTAGGATCAATTTCGTTGTAGGCTTTTACAAATAAATCAAGGTATTGAACCTGACTGTTCGATTTTTGACGCTCGGTAGCCAATTGAAGTGCTTTGTTGAAATTTGGCGATGTGTTGTTGCCCGATAACGAACGAAGAATATCGGCAACCGATACTTCGAGAGTTACGTTCATACCACCTTTTAAGTCGAGACCAAGGTTAATTTCTTTTTCGCGACATTCTTTTAGGGTGTAACCTAACCAGACTTTTTCATTTGCAATAGAATCCAAATATTGGAATTCCTTCATTTTGTCCCCTGCTGCATATTCCTTCGCCTTGTTATTATAGGTAGTTGTAACAACAGTAAAGGATAAGTAGAACAAACTCACTAAAATGAGCGCTACCGCAA
Organism: Paludibacter sp.; assembly: GCA_048859825.1. Taxonomy (GTDB): domain Bacteria; phylum Bacteroidota; class Bacteroidia; order Bacteroidales; family Paludibacteraceae; genus Paludibacter. The sequence continues at coordinate 1,672 of JBLIZK010000421.1, read as the reverse complement.
ATATCCTTACAATTCCTTTGTTTTGCATGGAAATATTATTTAAAGATAAAACATTAATTATTTCAAATTTTCAAACGAGGTGCAAATATAGTATTTTTTTTATTATAAAAATCTATCTCACCTCAATCGCTTGTGACAACTATGTATAGTATAGTATTATCTTTTGTTTTTTTTGATTTCGGTACTTCATTCTGCTGTGCATTTGTTGGTTTGTTCTTCTTGTTGGCTTATTTGTGTGCTCGTGTGTGTTGAGGCCTGATTGTGTTATTAAAAATAGTTAATCAAATGAACATAATTTTTATTGAGTATGTATTTTGTTCGAGTATTTATAAAATCGACATTTATGGAATCAAAAGAAATTGTATTGGATGCAATGAAAAAGGCAGGAACGCCTTTAAATGCAGGGAAAATTGTTGAAATTACCGGTCTTGAGCGCAAAGAAGTGGATAAGGCTATGAAGCAATTGAAGACAGAAGGGGCTATTGAGTCGCCTAAAGTGTGTTATTGGCAGCCTAAATAAAAATGCTGTGCCATAATTAAATCTTTAAAAGCTGCCCATACAAAATCAGGCAGCTTTTTTTATGGTATTTTTTGTTGCCTAAATGTATGAAGTTCAAATATTTTCTGAAAGTGTTGGGTGAGAAAAAAAATATTGCTATCTTTGCAGCCCATTTTGGACTTATTCCATTATGGCAGAAAATTAAGTAGTTAAAGTAATAAAAACAGAAGAAAGATGCCTACAATTCAACAATTAGTTAGAAAAGGAAGAGCAGAACTCATTGACAAGAGCAAATCACCTGCTTTGGATTCATGTCCACAGCGTCGTGGTGTGTGCGTTCGTGTGTACACTACAACTCCTAAAAAACCTAACTCGGCAATGCGTAAAGTAGCCCGTGTACGTTTAACTAACCAGAAAGAAGTTAATGCTTACATTCCTGGTGAAGGACATAACTTGCAGGAGCACTCAATCGTTATGGTTCGTGGTGGTCGTGTAAAAGACCTTCCGGGGGTACGTTATCACGTAGTACGTGGTACATTAGATACTGCTGGTGTTAATGGTCGTACTCAACGTCGTTCAAAATATGGCGCAAAACGTCCAAAACCAGGACAACCAGCTGCAAAGGGAGCACCAGTAAAAGGTAAAAAGAAATAAGCTCTGATTTTCAGCAAAAAACTTTTCTAACAACAAACTAAAATTCAAGTTAAAAACTTGTTTGAGTTTTAAAGGTAGCAGATGAAGGTTGAGTAAATGACTCGGAGGAGTCGTTGAAGAAAAACTACAGCAACCAAAAACAAAAACGAAATTATTATTCAAGATGAGAAAGTCGAAACCTAAAAAACGGGTTATCCTTCCGGATCCTGTTTTCAACGATTCAGTGGTTACAAAGTTTGTAAACCACTTAATGTACGATGGTAAGAAATCAACTGCCTTCGACATTTTCTATTCTTCACTCGAAGTGGTGAAAAATAAGCTTCCTAACGAAGAAAAAGCGCCACTTGACATCTGGAAAAAAGCCCTCGAAAATATTACTCCATTAGTAGAGGTGAAATCACGTCGTGTAGGTGGAGCTACATTCCAGGTTCCTACTGAAATCCTTGCCGACCGCAAGGAGTCAATTTCAATGAAAAATCTTATTTTGTATGCACGTAAACGTGGTGGACGTTCGATGGC
>JBLIZK010000420.1:0-2150 GCA_048859825.1 Paludibacter sp. | reverse complement strand
ATGTTGTTGCAACAAAACACGCAGGTTAATATCTGGGGACAAGCAGCAGCCAACAAAACCGTTGTTCTGAAAGCGTCGTGGACAAAAAAGGCGGTGAAAGTCACTGCAAATGCTGATGGAAACTGGGAAGCGGTTATCAATACGCCGGTTACCGACGGAAAACCGCAAACACTGAGTGTATCGGATGGCAAAGAAGTTGTAATCCGCAACATCCTGTTGGGTGATTTGTGGTTTTGCTCTGGACAAAGCAATATGGAAATGCCTATGAAAGGATATAAAAATCAACCCATAGAAGGTGGCACTATGGATATTCTGAACAGCAAAAACAACTCAATACGCATTTTTACCATTAAAAGAAATGCATCGCTCACGCCACTCACCGATGTAACCGGACAATGGCAGGAGGCTAACCCTGAAACCATACGGGAATTTAGTGCAACGGCCTATTATTTTGGCCGTCAACTGAATAAATCACTCCAAATACCAATTGGATTATTACACAGTTCGTGGGGAGGTTCGAGCGCCGAGGCATGGATGAGTAAAGAAATGCTGGAAGCCTATCCGCAGGCAAAAATTCCCACATCGGCCGAAGGCATAAAAGACAAAAACCGTACACCAACCATGCTTTACAATGCTATGGTGTACCCTGTGCTGGGAATGACTATTAAAGGATTTATCTGGTATCAGGGAGAATCGAACTACGACAGAGCCAATACCTACACCAGTATGTTTAGCGATCTGGTAAAAGGATGGCGTGCGAAATGGGCTCAAAAAGACACCATTCCGTTTTACTATTGTCAGATTGCTCCTTACGACTATAGCCTAGTAACAGCAAAAGGAAAAGATGTTATCAACTCAGCCTTTTTGCGTGAAGCGCAGGCTAAAGCCGAATTCAGCATACCTAAATCGGGTATGGCAGTATTGATGGATGCAGGCCTGAAGGAATGCATCCATCCATCGAAAAAACAAGTAGCCGGCGAAAGACTCGCGTTACTGGCACTTGTAAAAACTTACGGAATAAAAGGAATAACCGCCGAAAGTCCTGTATACAAATCAATTGAAATACACAACGACACCGTTCAGATTAGTTTTGAAAGAACTGATTTGTGGATAACTGCTAAAAATGCTGAACTCAAACAGTTTAAAGTAGCTGGTGAGGATAAAGTATTTTACCCCGCAAAAGCATGGATTGTGCGTAGCAAGGTATATGTAAAAAGCGAACAGGTAGTGAAACCGGTAGCCGTAAGGTATGCATTTGAAAATTACGCCGACGCCGACTTGTTTGATACAGAAGGACTTCCCGTATCAAGTTTCAGAAGTGATAATTGGTAAGAATTAACCATTAAAGGAACAAAAGAACACAAAAGCAGGAATCTTTTTGTGTTCTTTTGTAGTTAAATAGATATGAAAAAACTTAGTTACATAGCATTCCTCCTTTGGTTCAGCATACTGGTAAATGCCACTGAACCTGACTTTATCTGGAAATCGCCCTCACGAAACTCTTCGGAATCGATGCCCTGTGGTGGTGGCGATGTAGGGCTGAATATATGGGTTGAAAATGGTGATGTACTGTTTTACCTATCGCGCAGTGGTGCTTTCGACGAGAACAACACTTTGCTGAAACAAGGACGATTCCGTATACGCTTTACTCCTAACCCATTTTTACAATCTTCCGATTTTAAACAGATATTAAAACTGAACGATGGCTATATGCTTATAAGTTCAGGAGGGAGTTCAGTACGCATATTTGCAGATGTAAACAAACCGGTAGTACACGTGGAAATGCTGCATAAAAAAGCATTGAATTGCGAAGTCCGCTACGAAAACTGGCGATATACCGACCGTTTCATTCGCAAAGGCGAAGGACAGCAAAATTCATTAAAATGGGTTATTCCTGAGGGTCTTTCCATGAAAAAAGACTCTGTTTTGGCTTCGCAAAATGAAGTGCTGTTTTACCATCGCAATCCGGCCAAAACCGTTTTCGACACAACGGTGGTTCACGAGGGAATGGGAGCCGTAAAGGCACAAATGTATAACCCTATTGGCAACCTGATTTCGGGTGGGAAAATGTGGGGCCAAAACCTGATTTTTTCGGGAACAGAAAAGGGTACTTACGCTAATACCGATTACAAAGCCTGGGTTTTTAGCAA
>JBLIZK010000419.1:0-2142 GCA_048859825.1 Paludibacter sp. | reverse complement strand
GCCTGTTCAATAGGCTTTTCGGATAGTATGCTGTCAACTGTTTTAGGGTTTAATACCTGTGCTTCTACGTTTTCGTCGGTGTAATACAGCATTTCAGAACTATTCTTGCGGTCAAGTCGTCCTGTTTCGGGGTCAAATACAATTTTCTCTCCACGGATAACCATTTCTGTTCCGTCCATCATTTTAACGGTGCGTATCATTCCGTCCGGGCTTGCAAGCTCTTGCAGTTTGTCGGCTGCTGCTTGTTTTTCAAGTCGTATTGTTTCGGCTCGCTCCGCTTCCATTGCCTGATTATACTTTGTGTTTACCGATTGTAAACGGTCTGAAGATAAAAGGAAGTTAGTAAACGTGTTCGATACTTCGGGATTGAAAGATACTTTTCCGTCGGTTTTAGTAATTGCTCCGTCAATAGCCTGCGAAATTGCCACAACTACGCTGTTACGGTTTTCGGGCGTTGCTTGTAGTAGTGAGTTTTTAATGTCGGCTACGTCTTCGCGCGTAAATCCGTTGCGCGATAACATAGCCGTAAGCCTGCGGTCTGCATCGTTGAATGTGGATTCGGCTTGTTTTTTGTCAGATTGAAGTTTCACAAAACTTGCACCAACAATAGGGCCACCCAACGTAACACCACCAAATGCTCCACCGGCTGCTCCGTATAAACCAGCATCAACCATTCCTGAAAGTGTATTTAATATAGCTTCCGGGTATGATTTTACTTTTTGTACACCTGTGGCAATATCCAGTATATCAGAAGCTCCTTTATTGATAGCTTCTTCCAAGAACTCTGTTCCTGAATCTTTGGCTATTGTTTTAGTCCATTCTTTTAGAATTACTTTAACCGAACGTTCGGCTACATCTCTACCTACATCTTTTGCAAGTTTTTTAAGTAATCCTTTTTCAATACCTGCTCCAATTTTTTCTGTAAGCAATTCAAAAGATGCCGTTCCACCTGCATTAATAGCAGATATAAGCATATTGCGATCTGTATTCCTACTTACTTCATCATATTTTTGATTGAACGATCCGCCACCGATAACTCCTAATCCAACTGGTGTAAATGCCATTACAGATGTAGGAAAAGAACCTGCACCACTCAAAACATATTCCATTACCGAACTACCATACTGTCCTTCTTTCCATAAATCACGACCTGATTTTCCTCTGAATGTAGTGTTTGATTTACTTTGCATTTCTTCTGCACCAGTTGTAAGCCAATCAGCTACCTTTTTTATAGTTGTTGCGTTTTCTTTGCGAAGTTCTTCCGAAGCTTTGTAACCATCTGAACCTGCTGCGTTACGTAATGCTATTTCAGTAAGGATATTTTTTATTTCTAACCTATCGACTAAATCAAGTGTTCCGCCTACAAGTCCTGCGGTTGTCGAATACATTTTTTCTCCTAAGTCATCAAGTAATCTACCACCATAAGAAGATTTTTCGCGTTGTTCTCGTTGAATTTTATCTTCTTGCTCCAATCTCCGTTCAAGGCTTTGTTTTACCTGTTGTTCCTGCTCGGGTGTTACCGGTGCATAATATTGGTCGTATTTTCCATAAATCTTCCCTTGAATATCCGTATCTTTTTTAAAAAAATCGGGCATTGGTGATTTAGGCTTTTGAATTTCGCCACGAAGCCCTGATTCAATCTCAGGTGTAAATATGCCTGTGTTTGGGTCGGGTGCAATTGTTTTCTCATTACCAAACATCATTGGAATTGCAAAACCGCCTGCGTTTTGTTCGGGAGCTGTTGTTTTGGGTGCAGTTGTTTTTTGAGTTTTATTATTATCCGCAAAGAATTCAGGAAAGTAGCTGTTTACCTTATCCCAATCTCCTTTTACTTTCGGGTCTTCGTATGTAGCAATGTATTCCGAAAGGGCATTTTTATCAAATCCTTTCAGTTCAGGGAAGTACGACAAAGTTTTATCAAGGTCTTTGTTTACTTTTGGGTCATTGTATGTGGCTACAAACTCCTGTAATGCGGTTTTAATATCGCTCATAACTGTATTATTTTGCTCTTGATTTTGGTTGTGTGTTGTTGCTCGATGCTCGTGAAGTTGCTCCAGTGGTAGACGGTGCCGTTCCTTTAGGTACAAACTCCCCGTTTACATAGTCGAAGTATTTGTTCCACTTTTCTACAAAAGATCGGAA